>NZ_JBALPC010000193.1:0-21154 GCF_036965225.1 Bacillus sp. JJ1474
ATTCACAGAAGAGCCAAAAAAATAAATTAAATTATCTGAAAACAAACCTTTATGCCCCTGTAAAACCAGTATTTTAAAGTTTTTTTCCGAATTTTATTAAATAAAAAAATCCCTGCTGAATGCAGAGATTTCCAACTTGTAGAATATTTGATTAAAACATTTGATACCCTTTTTTACGAAGAACTTTAATCGTTATTCCCGCCACTATGGCACCTGCCATCCCGCTGCTCAAAATCAGTACATCCGCTGTGGCGAGCTGGGATAATTCATTTCCCAGGCTTGAAAACGATTCTTTAGTTTTTTGAAAATACTCAATAAAACGCACCTTATCAATGATTAATATTGCAACAATTGGATAAATAATTGCCATGATCCATGACATTCTCAGCAGCATATTTAAAATAAATCCAATTCCAAAAAATAACACAAAGAATAACAGCATGGAAATTGGCAATACGAAAATAGTCATCTGCATTGATTCCGTTCCTCCCTCAGCACATCAATAATTAGTGTACTTAATGTAGATTTGGGAGTCAATTATTATATTGGGTTAAATTGTCCTATTAGATTATAAAAATAACCGATATGCTGTATAGCCAAACTGATCTCCAGGGTTTATTCCATCCATTAACGGCTTTGCCGAGGAATCCGAACGATTAGCTAAATATTTGAGTAGTATGGACGCATTTTCATCTTCAGCCAATTCTAGCGGATCGATAAATTGAACATCATAAAGCTCTCCATCCTGCACTTGAATCGTCTGCCCAGGCAAGGCTTCAAGCAAGAATATAATCATATTATCGCTAATCTCATCTTTAATAACTCCCGTCCTCAGGCCGATCATCCCTTTAACAGTGCACTTAATGCCCGTTTCCTCTTCTATTTCCCGAATGACTGCTTCATCAGCAGTTTCACCCGGGTCCACAAAGCCGGCTGGCAAGGACCAACTTCCCTTTAGCCCTCCATATTTCTTTTTGACTACAAGCCATTTACTATCTGGTGAAATGACAAGCCCGGAAACCGCCAGCCAAACCTTTCCCCTTTTTTGGCTCATATTCAATCCCCCTTTATGATTCTAAATTGATAGTACCATATATTTTTTTGATTTTATGCACGTTAATTTTCATATTTGCACGATTTTCGGCTTTATGCACGCTAATCTTTTTATTTGCACGTTTACTTTAATAAAAAAAATTAAAAAGCCTAAGGAACTTTACCGTTTCCTCAGGCTTTTCATTTAATCGATTTTATAAAAATTTAAATTTCCCTTTTTTCATAACTAATGATGGGCCGCCAATCATATATAGGGAACGGTTGTCGATAACTTTCTTCATGAATGAAGCTTTTGTGCCAACCATTTTCTTCCCAAACGCAACTCCAATTGCATCGTCTTCCCCTAAAGAACAGACAGTACCTTTAATATCTGGCTTGAACGACTCCAACTCCGTTTTATTGCGAATAAGAGCCGTAATATTTTTGGCACAAACCTCTCCCTGCTGCATGGCAATTTGTGCAGTTGGAGGGTAAGGACGGTTAATTTCTTCGTTAATGATCAGAGCGCAATCCCCAATAATGAATACATCGTCATGACCCGGTGCTCTTAAATCCGGCTGAACCTTCACACGGCCGCGCATTGCCTCAAAGCCTGATTTCTCAATAAGTGAGTTACCACGTACACCAGCTGCCCAGATCACCGTTCCTGCTTTAATTTCTTCTACTTCTTCCTCGCCTTTTCCTACAATAATTCCATCAGGTGTACATTCTTTAATCGCAGTGCCAATGCGGAATTCAACGCCTTTTTTCTCCAAATGAGCCACAGCATACTCTACTAGCTCTGGATCAAACCCAGGAAGAACCATTGGTGCTGCTTCAACACAGATGACCTTTACCTTCTGGAAATCAACGTCATACTCTCTGCAAAGCTCTGGAATACGGTTTCCTAATTCACCAAGGAATTCGATTCCAGTGAAACCAGCTCCGCCAACAATAATGGTTAATCGCTCATCCTTTTTTACTGCTTCTGTATTATAAATGGCAAATTGATATTCGATATGCTCACGGATTTGCCGTGCAGAGTTCACGTTCACAATTGAAAAGGCATACTCTTTTAAGCCCTTAATGCCAAATGTTTCGGATTCACCGCCAAGAGCAACGACTAAATAATCATAATTAATCTCACCATTTGCAAGAATAACCTTTTTCTCTTCAGTTTTTACTTCAATTGCTGTATCTTTAATAAAATCAACCTTGTTTTGATCAATGACCGTTTTAATATCATATCTCACTCGGTCATGGTGAAGAGTTCCTGCAGATGCTTCATGCAGCCATGTTGTTTCATAGTGATAATCATTTTTGTTAACTAAGACGATATCGGCTTCATTGACCCCTATTGCCTTTTGTAATCGAGTCGCAGTCATTAAACCACCGTAACCTGCTCCTAATATAACAATCTTTTGCTTTCTCAATGTATATCTTCCACCTTTTAGAGATTTTAATTTATTATTACCGTTTCACGTTACTCTTAGTATCTTTAGGATATCAAAAGTTTGTGATGTAATTCACTAAAGATGTCAAAAAAAATTTAGAAATTTGTCACAAAAAATTAACATTCTATCTACCTTCATATTATTCGTTTTTTATATGGATTTCAAGCCTAAAAATAGAAGGGAAAAATATTCACGAAATTCAGATCATAACAAAAACAGAAAAAATGATTAAATGTTTCGTCTATTCGTAATATTTCTAACCAGGAGTGAGGTT
Organism: Bacillus sp. JJ1474; assembly: GCF_036965225.1. Taxonomy (NCBI): domain Bacteria; kingdom Bacillati; phylum Bacillota; class Bacilli; order Caryophanales; family Bacillaceae; genus Bacillus; species Bacillus sp. JJ1474. Next base: position 2,761 of record NZ_JBALPC010000193.1, read on the forward strand.
TGGAAAAAAATATGTTATTATATACTTTAAATTGCACTATTATAGTTGGGGGGTTATGTAGTGAAAGAAGATCCAAAAGTGTATGATATAACGATTATTGGGGGAGGTCCTGCTGGTTTATTTACTGCTTTCTACGGCGGAATGAGGCAGGCTTCTGTTAAAATTATAGAAAGCTTGCCACAGCTTGGCGGCCAATTATCAGCCCTATATCCAGAGAAATACATATATGATGTAGCAGGTTTTCCAAAAGTCCGCGCTCAAGAATTAATTAATAATTTGAAAGAGCAAATGGCTAAATTCGAACCGGCAACTGCACTTGAACAATCTGTAGAGAAGCTTGAGAAGCAAGAAGACGGCATTTTTAAGCTAACAACGAATAGAGAAATACATTATACGAAAACAGTTATTATAACGGCAGGAAACGGTGCCTTCCAACCTCGACGCCTTGAATTAGAAAGTGCTGCACAATATGAAGGGAAAAACCTTCACTATTTTATTGACGACCTCAATCAATTTGCTGGTCAAAAGGTTGTTGTATTTGGCGGAGGGGACTCTGCTGTTGACTGGGCGCTTATGCTAGAGCCGATTGCTGAAAAGGTCACAATCGTTCACCGCAGGGATAAATTCCGTGCCCATGAGCATAGTGTTGAAAATCTTCACAATTCTAAAGTTAATATAAAAACACCATTTGTCCCAACAGAATTAATCGGCAAGGACAAAGGCATAAGCCAAGTAGTGCTAGAAGGTGCAGATGATAAGACAAAGGAAACGATCGATGTAGACGCAGTCATCTGTAACTACGGATTCGTTTCTTCCCTTGGTCCAATTAAAGAATGGGGTCTTAACATAGAGAAGAACTCGATCGTGGTCAATTCCAAAATGGAAACAAATATTCCAGGCATTTATGCAGCAGGAGATATTTGTACGTATGAAGGGAAAGTAAAGTTAATCGCATGCGGATTTGGTGAAGCACCTACTGCGGTCAACAATGCAAAGGCATATATTGATCCTAAAGCTAAAATACAGCCAATGCATAGCAGCTCTATGTTTGACTAATTAATTTAAGGGTGCCTTAAGGGGCACCCCCATTTGATTAACATTCCTCTGGTGTACCTGCCGCAGTGGCGGTTCTGAAGGAAGACCCGCATCCGCATGAGGCGATCGCATTCGGGTTATCAATCGTGAACCCGCCGCCCATCATCGATTGTTTATAATCAATTTTCGTTCCATTCAGGATCGGTGCGTCCTCTTTGCTAACAACAATTTTAATCCCATGCTGTTCGAATTGACTATCATTTTCTTCTACTTCATGGGCAAAACCCATTCCATAAGATAATCCGCTGCATCCCCCACCTTTTACAGAAACTCTTAATAAGGCATTTTCCTCTTCATTAGCCTTCATCATATCTTTAATTTGCGAAGCGGCAGCATCTGTCAAAATAACAACATCACTCACTTATCTTCACTCCTTTAATTCATTTATTATTGTCAATCGATAATTTAAACTTAATCACGGTATTAACTATGAAAACTATCCTCTTTCTATAATAGTATATACACTACAGTTCGTGACCTCAACTAATCAGTTTCAAACAAATTAATGACATTTGATGAACAGAAAGAGATGAATTAGTGCTTTTATCATGGAATAAAGTATAATTTTAGTTATAATGGTATATATAACTTACAGCAAAACTAAACCAAATTTCCTAGGAGGCGATCACAATGACAGAAATTGAACCCATCTTTGACAAAAAGTGCGAATGCAGAATGTGCAAAAAATCGTTTACTAGTAAAAAGCTGCGTTCCAGGTTTATAAAGGTAAAGAACTATGACACTGATTTCCGCCCTAACTATACCTCCGAGGAAGCCAATCCGATTCTTTATCACGTTGAAGTTTGCCCTCATTGCGGATTTTCTTCAACTAGCGATTTTTCTCCCTATTTTCCACCCGGAGCTGTTGAAGTCATACAAGCTCAGGTTTGCGATCAATGGAATCCCCATGATTTTGGACAAAAGCGTACATTAAGTGATGCCATCAAAACATATAAATTAGCCGTCTATTGCGGCCTGCTGAAGAAAGAGAAGCATATCACAATTGCAGGTATGTATATGAGGTTAGCATGGATCTATCGAAGCCTGGAAAATGAGGAACAGGAGCAAAGATTTTTGAAGCTGGCAACAAAATCGTATGTAGATTCTTATATGGCAGATGATTTTAGAGGTACACAAGTATCTGAAGTGAAGCTTATGTATTTAATAGGCGAGCTTTCTAGGCGAACGCATCGAAATGACCAAGCTGTTAAATTCTTTTCAAAGGTGATTGAACAGCAAAATCGGTCAATCGAATCTGGTATTATCGAAATGGCTAGAGAAAGATGGTATGAAATGCGTGACAGCCAGAAGACTGCTAAGCAAGCTTAAGAAAAGGGTGATAAGAAGAAATGCCAGCCTTCTCGTAACAATTTGAAGCTTGTTATGATGAACGGCAAAACCTTTTTATCACCCTATTTTTTAGTTATATTAAAACATAGGATTTTCCTCTAAATATTGATAGATATTTTGAACTAGTTCATCAGGAGTTTCCCCTGTAACTACCTCGCCATTTACGAGAGCAAATAAAGCAGATGCACATTTTCCGCAATAGCCTAAACATCCATATTCAATAACATCGAGGTCATAATCCTTCTCTAATATTTCAAGCGCCTTTTGAGATCCGCTTGCCAAATTGCTGACACAAAACTCTATGATGGGCTTTATCACTACGATCACCTCAGCCTGAAGCTATCAATCCGAATACTTCATATTTAAACATAAACCCTTTTTCATGCTACCTTTTTTCAGCTATTTCTGCAATGATTTTCACTTTTATTATGTTAACCGTTATATACGCACTTGTTCTTGAAGGTTTTTGTCTCGAAAAAAACGTTCAGTGGATAAATGAGCAGCAATTCATAATAAAAAAGGGACAAATATAAAACTTTACTAATACAACATATGCCTAGTATTGTCAAGCTGCATTCCTATTAAGGTTGTGATTTTATGACAATTTAGTTATACTTTCTATGGGATAAGCGTTTTACATATACTATTTCAGCAAAGCTTTTTAGAACGGGACATAAAGGGGATACAATATGAAAAGTCTTGTAATACTTGGCGGTGGCTATGGCGGGATGAGAGCAATTGAACGTCTTCTTCCCAATCAGCTGCCAGACGATGTTTCCATTACTTTAATCGATCGAGTACCTTATCATTGTTTGAAAACAGAATATTACGCATTAGCTGCTGGGACAATCTCTGATCAGCATGTAAGGGTAGCCTACCCTGAACACCCAAGACTCGATGTGAAATTTGGCGAAATCACAGGCATTGATCTTAGTAACAAAAAGGTTAACTTGCTTGAAGGCACATCGGTTCATTATGATGATTTAATTATCGGTTTAGGCTGTGAGGATAAATATCATAATGTGCCTGGTGCAGATGAATTCACTTTAAGCATTCAAACCATTGAAAAATCTCGTGCAACCTACCAAGCTTTAAATAACTTAACTCCAGGGTCTGTTGTTGGAATTGTTGGTGCTGGATTGAGCGGGGTTGAAATTGCATCAGAACTGCATGAAAGCCGTTCGGATTTAAACATTAAATTATTTGACAGAGGGAGCCATATTCTTTCTGCCTTTCCTGAAAGATTAAGCATGTATGTTGAAAACTGGTTTAACAGCCATGGCATAGAGATTGTCAGTCATTCTAATATTACACGTGTAGAAAAAAATGTTCTTTTTAATCATGATGAGCCCGTTCCATGTGATGCAATTGTATGGACTGCCGGCATTCAGCCTAATAAGGTCGTTCGTGATTTGGATGTTGAGAAGGATCCACAAGGGCGTGTTGTTCTTACTAAGCATCATAACCTTCCTGGGGATGAACATGTGTATGTTGTTGGGGATTGCGCAAGCCTTCCACATGCACCAAGTGCCCAGCTGGCTGAAGGACAGGCCGAGCAAATTGTGCAAATCCTATTGAAACGTTGGAAAGGTGAAGAACTTCCTGAATCACTGCCAACGATAAAGCTAAAAGGTGTACTTGGCTCCCTTGGCAGTAAGCACGGATTTGGAGTCGTAGCTGATCGTGCCATTACAGGCCGAGTAGCTCGACTTCTTAAATCAGGAATTCTTTGGATGTATAAATTTCACCGGGGCTAAGAAAAGCAGAAGCGCCATTAAAAATGAGCATCTCCTTTTAGGAAATGCTCATTTTTTCTACTCTGCTTTATATCCGTATTTCTCCATCACTGAATAAACGGTTTTCAGCTTTGGATTGCCTTCCCCCACTACTTCATCTTCAATTAAGACGACCGGATAAAACATATCCTCTTCAATCACCCTTTGAGCAAACTCCTGTTTCTCGGCTTCTTCGGGTGGATTGTGGATATCCACATACGTAATTTTGAAAGGCTGATCTGGATACTTTCGGCCAAGTGCAGCCTGAAGCCACTCATATGTTTCCTTTGAGGAAGGAAGGTTTACACAGCTTGGACATAATACCTCCGCTCCATAAACAGTTAATTCCACTTGTCTTTGCATTCCCTTTTCCCCCTTAAAATGAATCTTATATTCATTTTACATGATTATGACGGTAGAAACCTTAGTAATTTTTCATTTGAGCGGAAATCCATTTCTTTAAATAGATTTTTCCCCTCATAATGATTATAATAAATATAAAGAAAGGAGTAGATTTAAATGGCTGAACAAACAACAATGCTTGAGCAAGTTCAAGAAGTATTAGATAAATTGCGCCCATTCCTTCTACGCGATGGAGGAGACTGCGAACTAGTTGATGTAGAGGATGGAATTGTGAAACTGCGCTTACTTGGCGCATGCGGTACTTGCCCAAGTTCAACAATCACACTAAAAGCAGGTATTGAACGTGCTTTATTAGAAGAAGTACCTGGTGTTGTAGAGGTTGAACAAGTATTCTGATGCTTAATACGGTCAAAAGCGATGTCTCGTCTGACATCGCTTTTTTTTAATTACATAGAAGACTGTTTCGTGATTCAGTATAGACCTGACTGCCAACCTGATCAATTTTCAAGCTGCGGCAATCCATTTCTGGAAACAGCTTGGATAATCCTTCTGCCACAGCTTTTCCTTCGCCTTCTTCAGCCAAGCATAGCACAGTTGGACCCGCACCGCTCAAAGCTACCCCAAATGCGCCAAGATCAATTGCTTTTTCCTCAATAATGGCCATATGAGGAACTAGCTCTTTTCGATAAGGATGATGGTATAAATCTGCCTTCATCATTTTTCCAGCAAGCTCAAAGTTGCTGCTAAATAGAGCGGCAATAAGAACATTTCCGATGGCACCCGCTTGTACAGCTTCACTATAGGAAAGGCTGCTAGGTAAAACACCTCGGGATTCCTTCGTTAAAAGTTCTTCTTTCGGCACAACGGCAATTACATCAAGTGCTAAATGGCTAAAGACTTCAGCGCTTACTTCTTCGCCTCTTTGACAGCCGACAACTAGTCCCCCTAAGAGGGAGGCGCCGACATTGTCAGGATGCCCTTCGATTCTAGAAGCCAATTCCAATTTCTCCTGATCTGATAAATGAAGTTTGCAGAGTGTATCCGCTAATTCAATTCCTGCTACAATGGCTGCGGCACTGGAACCTAGCCCTCTTGCAAGCGGAATATCACTTTTTACGCTTATCTTACAGCCAGGCAGCTTTTGATTATACTTTTCTGCTGTTTTCATAGCAATTTGGATTATATAATTCGTTTCATCTTTTGGAAAAACATTTAAGTGCTCTGATATTGGGACAATCCCCCAATGATCTGCTCCTTCAACCTCTAGAGTTAAATATACATTCAGGGCAAGGCCAATCGAATCAAATCCTGGGCCTAAATTTGCAGAGCTTCCCGGGACTTTAATGATGAGCATTTCACCTTCGCTCATACATGGACAACTCCCTTTATATGTTCAGCCACCGCAACTTCATCATTAGGAAGCACAATTGGCTTAATAGGGCTGCATTCGATCGCCACATTCGGATCCTTAAGGCCATTTCCAGTAAGAATGGCAACCACTCTAGAATGCTGCGGAATTTCTCCACTTCGCAGTTGTTTATAAATTCCAGCTAAAGAGGCACATGAGGCCGGTTCAGCGAAAATTCCTTCTGTAGAAGCGAGCTTTCTATACATATAGAGAATTTCTTCATCACTTACTTCGTCTATTTTCCCATTCGATTCCTCTAATGCCGCATTGGCTAAATTCCAGCTTGCAGGATTGCCGATCCGAATCGCAGTCGCAACGGTTTCAGGATTTTCAAATACTTTATTATGAACGATTGCAGCAGCACCTTCTGCTTCAAATCCATGCATTTTTGGGAGCCCTGTTTGCTTTGCTTCATTGTATTCCTTAAAGCCCTTCCAGTAAGCACTAATGTTGCCTGCATTACCGACAGGGAGTGCAAGAATATCCGGTGCTTTGCCGCCAAGCTGATCACATATTTCAAACGCACCTGTTTTTTGGCCTTCAAGGCGGTATGGGTTCACAGAGTTTACGAGAGTAATAGGTTCTGTTTCACTGATTTTTCTAACCATTGCCAATGCTTGGTCGAAGTTTCCTTCAATTGAGATAATTTCTGCTCCATACATAACAGCCTGTGCAAGCTTGCCCATCGCAATTTTCCCCTCTGGAATAACGACGATGCAACGAAGGCCAGCTCGTGCCGCATAAGCTGCTGCAGCTGCCGATGTATTCCCTGTGGATGCACAAATGACGGTTTCACTGCCCTCTTCTTTTGCTTTCGCTACAGCCATAACCATTCCACGGTCTTTAAACGAGCCAGTCGGGTTTGTTCCTTCCGTTTTCACGTAAAGGTCAATTCCCCATTCATCAGAAAGCTTATCAAGTCTAATTAATGGTGTATTACCTTCATTCAAAGTTAGTAATGGTGTGTTTTCGTTAATCGGTAAATATTCTTTATAGGCTTTTAGTAATCCTTCCCATCTCATACACTTGCGCTCCCCTCAACTCGATACGAGCTTTCGATAGTTTTAACAGCTTGTAAATCTCTTAATTTAACTAAAATATCCTGATAATCTTGTAATGAAGCCTGATGAGTAACCAAAACGATCTCAGCAAGCTCTTTATTTTTCAGTGGCAATTGAAGAATCTTTTCAAAGCTGACATGATGTTCAGAGAAAATGGAAGTAATATTCGCGAAAACGCCTACTTCATCTTTTACATGCAAGCGTAAGAAATATTTCGAGAAGATTTCATTTGCATCCTTCAACTGCTTTTCAAATTGCGGAGTAATAGCGCTTTTTCCAGTTACACCTAAACGCATATTTTTCATAACCTGAACTAAATCTGACACTACGGCTGTAGCTGTTGGCAAGCTTCCAGCTCCTGGTCCATAAAACATCGTTTCGCCCACAGCTTCTCCGTGAACGTAAACAGCATTGAATTCATCATGAACAGATGCAAGTGGATGTGTGTCAGCTAATAAAGTCGGCTGAACACTGACTGCCACTTTATCCCCATCTCTTTCGGCCATCCCGATCAGCTTCATCGTATAGCCAAGCTGGCGGCCATATTGTAGATCTTCCTCTGTGATACGAGAAATCCCCTCAGCCTTCACATCATCTAAATCTATTTCCATGGAAAAACCAAGCGTTGCTAGTATAGCCATTTTTCTTGCAGCATCTAGTCCCTCAACATCAGAGGTCGGATCAGCCTCTGCATAGCCTAATTCCTGTGCTTCCTTTAGAACATCCTCGTAGGCACTGCCATTCTTGCTCATTTTTGTTAAGATAAAGTTCGTTGTTCCGTTCACAATCCCCATCATTTTCGTAATTCTATCTGAAGCCAAACCATCTACAAGGCTTCTTAAAATTGGGATCCCGCCGCCAACACTCGCCTCGTAAAATAGATCACAGTCATGCTCTGATGCAACTTTCAAAAGCTCAGAACCATGTACAGCCATTAAATCCTTGTTAGCCGTTACGACATGCTTTCGACTTTTCAAAGCCTTCGTGATGTAATTTTTTGTATCACCGATACCGCCCATTACTTCAATAATGATATCAATTTCAGGGTCATTGATAATATCTTCCGGATCTGTCGTTAACTTGTCAGCAGCTATTTCCACTGATCTTGCTTTATTTAAATCCTTTACTAGGATCTTCTTCACTTTTACGGGACAGCCTATTTGATGCATAAGCTTATCCTGATGATTTTCAATAATGGTGACAACACCAGTACCAACCGTTCCTAATCCTAATAAACCGATCGAGATTGCTTTCACTTTCATTCCCCTCCTAAGTTGTTCACTCTATATGTACATTTGTATTTGTATAGTAGACATTATAGAGGGAAATATCCTTTTTTACAATAGTTATTTTCAGACTAATATGTATGTAATCGCTTACTGCCGAGGATTTATAGAAATTTTTTATAAAAAAAAAGCGACATGAATAAAGTCGCTTCGAAAATGGCATTGGGACAATAAACTGTCACATTATTTTTTCAGCCATCCGATGATAGGTATTCTAAACTTTTGTACAGGCACTTCTGCAAAGTCATAGAAGCTCCCTAAAAAGCGCTCGTGCTCATTGGATTGCTGCAGAAACTTTTGCAGTCTTTCCTCCAATACTTTTTTCTCTTGCTCTGAGGATGCTCCATAATATGATTCAATGCAATAAAAATAATGAAGCGGACACAAAAGGCGGGCAAAAAAGAGCCTCCACGAGAATGAGGTTAAAGGAACGATGCTTTGGTAATCCCTCATAAATTGCCGGAGCTCTGGCTCGTACGTTTTTATATTGCGGAAATATTTCTCTCTCGCCCATTCAGCTAGATCTCTTGAGGAATGATCAAAAACCCAATCAAATGGATTTTTTATATAATAAGTATGGTCCCATGTTTTTGCCGTGAATCGTATATGGCAAATCGTCCCGCTATCAATTGCACCTGGGTTATCGTCAATTTCTGTGTCCACCAAATATTGAATGGCATTTTCAGCAATTCCCCTATAATAAGGAAATGATTCCAAAAACATCTTATCAAATTCATGTTCTGGCTGTTGAAAGAGCATCTCATTCCATACTTTTTCCATTTGATCCAATCTAGTTTCCCATAATTGCTTCCACTGGCCAATCCTGCTAACCTTCTTTACGGGAAACGAAACTGTTCTGCCCCTAAAATGAAACTTCGCAAGCTTTCTGCCGCTTCGCTGTAACCTTCGATTTTGTACTTGATTTTGTACTTGTTTGTTCATAAGGACACAATATCTTCCATTTTCCCATTCACTAAATTGTTTTCCTTCCTTTGTCTTTAAAAAAGTACTGCAATGTTTTTCACCAGTCTTAACTAGATGGTCTGTCAGCAAATTTAATTCATTAAGCTCGTCTTCCTCCATTCCGCCAATCGGGACAAGAATATAAATTTGTTCCTGATTCCTGTATGCTTGATACTTTCCAATCCTTACTTCATCATTAGCCTGCAGCCCGTATTGCGTTTTAAGAAGCTTTATCATTTCATACCTCCTTATAAGGTAATGAATCCCTTTAACGAAAATATATGTAGAGCAACAGCAAAACTTGTGCTTTTCTTGAATAAGTAACAGTGGGCAGGAAAAGCTGAGGAGGATGTCCAACCTTCGTCTTCCATAACAGAGAACGATGGAATAATTTCTATAAATAGGTTATATATATATTGAAACTAACAGGAAAAAGGTGGAGCCGATGAATGAAGAAAAACGTGTAGATTTGATTGAGCAAACAGCGCGCAAATGGCTGCAGGAACGAGGAGTATCCATACAAGATATTGCGGAATTAGTCTTTTTCCTCCAAGAAAAGTATCATCCAGATTTACAAATGTCAGTTTGCATTGAAAATGTGGAACGTGTCCTCTCCAAAAGGGAAGTCCAAAACGCAGTCTTAACTGGCATCCAGCTCGATATGCTTGCTGAAAAGAAACAGCTGTTAGAACCGCTTCAGCATGTAGTCGAAATTGATGAAGGTCTGTATGGCGTGGACGAAGTATTGGCTTTATCCATTGTGAATGTATATGGGTCTATTGGTTTTACTAATTTTGGCTATATCGACAAGCTTAAACCTGGCATTTTAAAGGACCTTAATGATAAATCTTCAGGGAAAGTTCATACTTTTTTAGATGATATTGTTGGAGCGATTGCAGCGGCTGCATCGAGCAGGTTGGCGCATAGGGCGAATGGGACGAAGTAGAATTTCATCTAAAAAATTTTAATCAGAAAAAACGGATGGGCAACATTTTTCCATCCGTTTTTAGTTCTTTATTTTTAGGTTATTCTCGTATTACCATCCATTATTTCCCTTCACTCAAATCTTCTCCATCTCTTTTTGAATTGACTTTTAATTCCAGTAGTACTTGTCACAAGATCATTCATGTTGAGTATAATAACAAAAATCAATAGTTTTAGAGTATTTTACAAAGGGAATAAATGTGAAAAACCCGTTCTATATTGAGAATTAAATAATATCTTTATAAAGAAAATACGATTTAATATTAATTGAAAGGAGTAAAGTATGATCGTAGATATTCATAATCATATTTTATATGATCTAGATGATGGTCCAAAAAACCAGGAAGAAACGATATTACTCGCTAAACAAGCTGTAGAATCAGGAATAAACCATGTTATTGCAACCCCACATCATATGCATCAACTTAATGATCATCTTTTTGAAAATGCTCCTTCTACCATTCTTTCAATGGTGGAGAAAGTGAATCAAAATTTAAAAGAAAATAAAATACCTTTAACAATATACCCTGGAATCGAATTTCATTTACATGACAACATTCAATATGATATTCAAAACAATTTGGATCACTTTCTAACTTTAAATGATACTGGTAAATATATACTTATTGAGCTTCCAAGCCGCCATTATCCCGCTCATACAGAAAATACTCTTTATGAATTACAAAGAAAAGGTCTTACTCCTGTACTTGCTCACCCTGAAAGAAATAGATTTTTGAGAAGACATCCAGAAAGAATTTTTCATATGGTACAACAAGGTATATTAGTCCAAATTACAGCGGGTAGTATTACTGGAACTTATGGCAGGCGATTAAAAAATTTCTCGTTGCATTTATTAAATCATTATCTTGTTCACTTTGTTGCCTCTGATGCTCACCATCATATTCGCCGTAAATTTGAACTAATGGATGCTTATAAATTTATAGAAAATAATTATTCCTTAGAATACCGAAAGTCTCTTGAAGCAAATGCCATTCATGCTTTGGCAGGAACTAACTTCAATATAATTGAGCCAAAATTTATCGAAAAAAAATTGCACTATTTCTTCTAATTAATAATCCCCTCCTTCAAACAACAGCAAATAACTCATTTTTTTAAAACTTGTGTCTCACTTTTTTTTGCATTAGTCATTTATTTTCATTTTATAGGAGGTATTCATTTTGAAAAAAATGATAGATTTAATCGGATCATTCTTATTAATACTTATTTTATCTCCCCTAATGGTTTCTATTTCCATCATGATTTTTATTAATATGGGGTCACCCATTTTGTTTAAGCAAGTCCGTCCTGGTCTTAAGGGAAATCCATTTAATATTTATAAATTTAGAACAATGAAAGAAAAATTTGATGAAAATGGGAAAATGTTGCCGGGGGATTTGAGATTAACTAAAACAGGAATAGTGTTAAGAAAATATAGTTTAGATGAATTACCCCAATTGTTTAATGTAATTAAAGGAGACATTAGTTTAGTCGGCCCCCGCCCCTTATTAATGGAATATTTACCTTTGTATACTAAAGAACAAGCCAGAAGGCATGATGTTAAGCCAGGAATCACGGGATGGGCGCAAGTGAACGGGCGAAATACAATAAATTGGGATGAAAAATTCAAGTTAGATATTTGGTATGTAGATAATCAATCCATTTTCCTTGACCTAAAAATAATGGTTACTACTATTATAAAAGTTATAAAAAGAGAAGGGGTCAGCGCAGAAGACCATTACAGTATGGAACGCTTCAAGGAATAAACAAATAGCAATACTATTTAAACTTGTACCTATATATTAGGTTTTTTTATTTGATTTAATTTAATTTAATGAGGTGTTTATTTGAAAAAAATCCTAATTACCGATGTTGGTGTTGCCCCAGCGGAAAATGTTATTAAGTCATGGAATCAGTCAATTATGAAAGAAGAAATTGTTGGTGTGTCTAGAAACCCGGTTAATCTTTTTACATCTAAGACTCAAACGAAACGACACATCCCATATGAATATGTTTTTGGAAAGGAATATAAAAAGTCATTATTAAGGATCTTGGAAGAAGAAAAGCCAGAACTAGCAGTTTTTATGAGTGACAGGGAAATCTTAGAGGCATCGAAATTTCGCAATGAAATTACTGCGATTGGAACCAAATTATTTATGCCAAGCCATGAGGTAATTGACAACTGTACAGATAAATATAAATCTTATAAAGTCTGGCAAGCTGAAGGAATCAAAGTCCCAAAGACTATTGTAATAAATAACGAATCTGACTTAAAAACAGCATTTTCTCACCTAGGGAATAAGGAAGGGAATGTTTGGCTGAGGTGTACAGTTGGAGCGGGAGGAAGAGGAGCATTACCTACTAATGACTATGATTTCGCAAAAAACTGGATTGACACTTATAAAGGCTGGGGAACCTTTACTGCTTCAGAATTGCTTCAGTCTGATAAAACAGTAACATGGCTATCCATTTGGTATGAAGGCGAATTAGTTGTTGCTCAGACGAGGCGAAGAAAATCTTGGGGATTTGCAAACCGGACATTATCCGGTGTGACAGGAATAACCGGAGTAGGAGAAACATACTCAAACGAAATTGTCGATAGAGTTTCTATGGATACAATATTAGCAATTGATAAAATGCCTCATGGAGTTTTTGGTGTAGACATGACATATGATCAGAATAATTTTCCGAATCCTACAGAAATCAACATGCGCTTTTTCACGACCTGCTATTTCTTTACAGAAGCTGGTTTAAATATGCCTGAAATATACAAAAACATTATTCTATATAATGAGTTTCCATCCCTTGATAAAAAAATGAATCCTCTTCAAGACGGTCTTCTTTGGATACGGGATATGGATAGGGAACCGGTTTTGACATGTGAGAAAGAGATTTACAAAGGAATTCTTAAACTATGAGTTATTCTTTAGGTTGAATAGTAAAAAGGGAGCCGCTATATCCTTTCAAAATATAGCGGCTCCCTTTTGGTAAAATACGGGGAAATAACCTTGATCAAACGTTACTCGCCATATTTAATGTCTTTATTAATATTTTCTATCACCCTATCTTGATCATCTAAAGCAAGATTTGACCCTGATGGAACGTAATGATACAGCATCCAATATGAATTTATCTCTTAGCTATTTGGATTTGATTGTCGGTATACGCCAAATCTGTATTTAATAAATATACCGATTACATATATCATGCTGTGCAACTATTGAAAAAATTAAAGTTTTATATATTTTTTTGAGTAATGTTTATTTTGTCGTGTATTTCTTGTATCAAATACTATATTAGATTTATTCATAATCAAGTCATAATCAAATCCACTATGATTTGTAGCAATTACCGTTAAATCTGCTTGCTCGACAAGTTCTTTATTCAACTTTTCTGTTTTATAAATGTTACCATTCAGCTTAAAATCCTTTACATAAGGATCAACGACAGACCACGCTGCTCCGTATTTCGTAAGTTTATCTAAAATCGGCAGGACCGGAGATTCACGGTAATCGTCAATATCTTTCTTATACGCAACACCCAGTACAAGAATTTTCGCACCTTTTAGTGTTTTTCCTTGATCATTTAAGATTTCGATGCATCGCTTTACAATGAAGTCCGGCATGTTGTCATTAATTTCTCCAGCTGTTTCAATTAATCGAGTGTGATAATTATATTCGCGTGCTTTCCATGTTAAGTACCATGGGTCAATTGGTATGCAATGACCACCTAAACCAGGACCTGGATAAAACGGCATAAATCCATATGGTTTAGTTGCTGCTGCATCGATCACTTCCCATACATCAATTCCCATCTTGTCACAAAGAATTGCCATTTCATTAGCTAGGGCAATGTTAATATTTCTGAAAGTGTTTTCAAGGATTTTTTCCATTTCAGCGACCGCCGGGCTTGAAACTTTATGAACAGATCCTTCTAAAACATTTTCATATAAAGTAGCAGCTACTTCCGTACAAGTTGGTGTCATGCCTCCAACTACTTTTGGGGTATTTTTTGTATTAAAGTCTTTATTCCCCGGATCAACACGTTCCGGAGAATAAGCGAGAAAGAAATCTTTTCCACAAATTAGTCCTGATTCTTCCAAAATTGGTTTAATTAATTCTTTTGTTGTTCCGGGATATGTGGTACTTTCTAAGACCACTAACATTCCTTTTTGAAGATAATTTGCAATCGCTTTTGTAGAGCTTTCTACATATTTCATGTTTGGCTGTTTGTAAATATCTAATGGGGTGGGTACGCATATTGCCACAGCATCTACGCCTTTAATAAATGAATAATCTGATGTAGCCACCAATTTCCCATTGCTGACTAAAGAGTGTAAGTCTGCAGGAATAACATCTCCTATATAATTCTCACCCTGATTGACTTTTTTCACTTTTTCTTCTTGTAAATCGAAGCCGATTACTTTATAACCTGCTTTTGCCTTTTCAACCGCAAGGGGTAAGCCTATGAAGCCTAACCCGACTACGCCGACTGTGGCTGTTTTATTGCTAAACTTTTCAATTAGGCGAATAGCTGCCAGATTTTCTGTCAATTTTTCCGACATATCATTCCTCCTCGAATACTAATTGGTCTATTTTTTCTTAGCAATAAATCCACAAACTACAATCCCAAATCTGATTGGTGGCGTCTTGTCACTCGATTTTGAGGAATATTAGTGTGAAGAATGACTATATTTTGAAATGATATTACTTATCAATTTTATGTTTTTTTATTAGATTAGCCGCTACAAAGTGATCGAATAGTAATCTATGGTCTCAACTTATCTTAAGCCAAGGAAATCTTAAAACACTAATATTTTCCCGTTTCTTGCAACTGGGGTTTACTAATGACAAATATCCAATTTATGTTTTTATCATGATGTGATTTTACCTCTTCAAAGAAATCATTTAGTATGGATAATGCTCCTCTATTTTCGTTATGAACATTAAAAAACATAATATTTATTTTTTTACCTTCTTCCAAATTAATTATTGTCTTTGTCCACCACTTTTGAAAGATATTTTAATAAATCATCCCTTAACTCGTCACGTTGAAGAGCAAATTCGATCGTCGTCTGGATAAAACCCATCTTCTCCCCCACATCATAACGAACCCCTTCAAAATCATACGCATAAACTGCTTCATATTGATTTAATTTTGCGATAGCATCCGTTAATTGAATCTCCCCCGCAGCTCCCGGCTCTTGAGTACTAAGTATCTTAAAGATTTTGGGGCTAAGTATATAACGGCCTAAAATCGCAAGGTTTGAAGGTGTATCATCTTTATGTGGTTTTTCAACAAGACTGTGTACATTGAATAGACGGCCGCCAATTTCTTTCCCATTAACGATGCCATATCTTGAAACCTCTTCATCGCGAACGTTTTGCACACCAAGGATCGATACTTTATACCGATCATATTGTTCGATCATTTGCTTTAAACATGGTTTTTCTGCCTGGACAATATCATCGCCTAGCAGCACAGCAAATGGTTCATTGCCAATAAAATTCCGCGCACACCAAATGGCATGCCCCAACCCTTTCGGCTCCTTTTGTCTAATGTAATGGATATCAACAAGATTCGAAGATTTTTGAACTTCATTATATAAGTCTACTTTTCCTTTGTTAAATAGATGTTGTTCCAATTCAAATGAATAATCAAAATGATCTTCTATTGCTCTTTTTCCCTTCCCTGTCACAATAATTATTTCTTCAATTCCTGACTGAACTGCCTCTTCAACAATGTATTGAATGGTTGGCTTATCAACAATAGGCAGCATTTCTTTTGGCATTGCTTTTGTAGCAGGAAGAAAACGCGTACCAAGTCCTGCAGCTGGAATAATTGCCTTGTTGATTTTCATATACACCACCCTTTTTAATTCCAAGTAGCGAATAATAAAATTTACTCACTAATAATACTTTTTTCCCTTGCTGAGTAA
Organism: Bacillus sp. JJ1474; assembly: GCF_036965225.1. Classification (NCBI taxonomy): domain Bacteria; kingdom Bacillati; phylum Bacillota; class Bacilli; order Caryophanales; family Bacillaceae; genus Bacillus; species Bacillus sp. JJ1474. The sequence goes on from NZ_JBALPC010000193.1 coordinate 18,981, forward strand.
ACACAACAGCTAAATTTGCGCAAGTAATAATTTCATTGTCAAGTTTCCTATGTACCTAGGCAAAGCACTAGCAAGGAAGTCCTCCCTGAAAAATTGAAATTTCTCATGAATGATATCGATATTATTAAAAACATATTAAAGCTCCTCGCAACTGTAATCATATGTTACAGGATGAGATAAAAATTACTTTATTCACAATCCTCTCTAAAAATCTTCGAATGAATTTATTTCCAAAGTGTCCTGTAGCACTGTTACCAAGATTGCCTTACCTATAATTCTTCTCATAGGATATCCCCTGTAATTATATTTCCGATATTTTCTATCACTCTGTTTTGATCTTCTGAAGAAAGATTCGACCCGGATGGAATGCAGATGCCTCTATTAAACAATGAAACAGAAAAGTTTTCTTTTTCAAAATGGTCATAGCATTGGCAATCCTTAAATACAGGCTGTATGTGCAGAGGCTTCCAAATTGGCCTAGCCTCAATATTTTGTTCACTTAATAATTTTATTAGTTGAAAAGGTCTAATATTGATAATATTGTTATCCATTGTGAATGCTGTTAGCCATCTATTAGACTTTGTATACTTTAATTCTGGCACAAATTCGATTCCGGGAATGCTACCCAGCTTTTCTTCATATCTATTAAAAATATTTCTCCGCAAATGGATTCGCTCATCCAGAGCTTCCAGCTGAGCTCTACCTATCCCTGCTAATATATTGCTCATTCGATAGTTATAACCCACATATTTATGCTCGTAATGGATTTCTAGTTCTCGCGCTTGTGCCGATAAAAATCTAGCCCTTTTTAAACCGTCAATATTGTCAGAAACGAGTGCTCCTCCCCCTGACGTAGTAATAATTTTGTTGCCATTAAAAGAATAGATTCCATATTCACCAAAGGTTCCAGTTTGCTTTCCTTTGTACAGGCTTCCCATTGATTCAGCAGCATCTTCAATGATTGGAATGTTATAATGACTGCATAAACTTATGATTTCATCTAGTTTTGCAGGCTGGCCAAATAAATGTACAACAATCACTGCTTTTGGTAATTTATTTATTTTTTTCGCATCATTCAAAGCTTTTTCTAATGCAATTGGAGATAAATTCCATGTTTCTGGTTCAGAATCTATGAATATAGGAATAGCACCTTGATATATAATTGGATTTGCACTTGCAATAAACGTTAGAGTTGAGCAGAAAACGATGTCCCCTTTTCCAACTCCTAGCAAATCAAGAGCCAAATGAATAGCAGCCGTACCAGAACTTAATGCTACCGCATCTTTTGAACCTACATATTGGGTAATTTCCTTTTCAAAGCTGTCTACATTTGGGCCTAACGGAGCAACCCAATTTGATTCAATAGCCTGATTAATATACTCTTGTTCTTTACCTGTTAAATGGGGTGTGGATAATGATATTTTTTTCATCAGTTTACACCTCCAAGGTTTTGTATTTAATGAAAAATTCTATTTCGATAAAACACTCCGATAGGCCGGAAAAAAATTCGGATTATAAGAATCATACTTTGAAGCAATTTCATTTAACTGTTCAAAAACCTTTTGATCATGTATATTCGTTCCAAGATAGTAGGAATAATGATCGCTATTAGAAAACGTTGATTTATATCGAAATAAACCATCATTTTCCTCATATCCCCCACCTAAGTGAAGCAACTTTGCACCTTTTTCTTGGCAAAATCTGATCATAAAATCAAACAAAAAATTATTCGGTTTTAAATTCAAGTAATCAGGATGAGAAGCACCAAATTGATAGTGAGCAAATTCCATTCCAATTAATAAAATGATTCCTCCAACCACTTGATTTTGATAATTGGCAAATAGAAGATAAGACTCATACAATGAATCTTCAGATAGTAACTCACTAAAGAAGGATTTATGAAAATAATAATATTTAGATGAATTGGTTCTTTTCATCGTTAATTCATACAATTGTTGAAATTTTGTGATATTTGTTAAGGTTTTAGTTGCAATTTCAGCGGATAAGCCTAAATTTTTAGCTTTAGTAATATTTCTTTGGTTATTTTTAGAGTAGCCCTTCCAAAGATCGTTGTACGACTTTTTAAGATCTATAGCAATTGTTTTTCTAATATATCGCGTAGTCATTACTTTATTTACGTATTCTTTATTGTTATATAAAGGATGAAGACGTAC
>NZ_JBALPC010000194.1:0-1986 GCF_036965225.1 Bacillus sp. JJ1474
TTGCAGGCAAAATTCAGCGATGAAGATGATGAGCCTGAAATAGGTACTTCCCCGGCAGCCATTGTAACACCTTCATAAGGTAAAAATAAGGAATGATAAAGAAGTCGGCGAGTTGACTTCTTTTCTTATTGTGTGAATATTTTTCTTTCTAAATTATTGGCTATTGGTGAAATTTTGATAGATAAGCATTAGTGAAGGCGATTGAAGTTTTGCAAAGTAAGGAATGGGTGGATCTCACACATACGTTTGGCCCGGATTCTCCTCATTTTGCAGCTTTTGAAGATGCGGAGTTTAAAACACTTTTCACTCATGATGATGGCTTTTTTGCACAACGTTTTAATTTTCCCGGACAATATGGAACACATATTGATGCACCCATTCATTTCGTTCGCAACAAGCGTTTCTTGGATGAGTTAGAGTTAAAGGAACTAGTTCTGCCTCTTGTTGTAATTGATAAGTCGAAGGAAACAGAAGAAAATCATGACTTTATCTTATCTGTAGAGGACATCCTAAACTTTGAAGCAGAGCATGGAAGAATAGAAGCAGGTACATTTGTCGCCTTGCGTACAGACTGGAGTCATCGCTGGCCGAACAAGGAGGCATTCGAAAATAAAGATGAAGAGGGAAATAGCCACAGCCCTGGTTGGGGAATTGAAGCCTTAAAGTTTTTATTTGAAGAAAGACAGATTAAGGCTGTTGGACATGAAACGTTTGATACAGATGCAGCGATCGATGTCCGCAAAAATGGATCACTCATTGGCGAATACTATGTGCTGGAGCAAGATACGTTTCAAGTGGAATTATTAACAAACTTGGATAAAGTACCAGCAAAAGGGGCGGTCATCTTCAATATTAGTCCAAAGCCCGAAAAGGCATCTGGATTTCCAGTACGTTCTTTCGCGATTTTGCCATAATCACGTAGAAACTAGGTAAGGTTTTTGTCTGATCGTTCAAATAATAGTTTATTCTTGGGACACAATCTGCAGATAGCTTGCGGGTTTAGGGAAACAGAGCTGCCAATTGGCAGCTTTTTCTTGTTGTATTGACTAAGTAGATTAGTTCCAGAACCGATTATCGTGCAAGAATGAGTGAATTTTTATCTGTAGTAACAATTGCGCTCTTTCTTTGTGTTAAGGGTCATACAGTGAATGAACAGACACAAAGATAACTGGATTTTTATGTTAAAATATAGTTGGAATTTGAAGAAAAAGTATTTAAAGTAAAGAGGCTCTTTTTTTATTATAAAGATAGAGGGGGAAAAGCATGTCATCAAAACAAGACGACAAAGCCATGATTCGGACGGTTCGAATAGAAGATGCTGAAGCCATCCTTGATATTCACCGTGAGGTCATTAATGAAAAGGACTATTTTATAGCGGTTTCAGAAGAGTTCAATAAGACGGTGGAAGAGCATAAAGAATGGATCACAAAGATCATTGAGCATGAAAGAGAAACGATGTTTGTTGCAGAAATGAATGGAAGAGTAGTAGGTTGGATCGTGTTTCAGTCACAAGAGAGACAAAGGATGCATCACACAGGATCCATCGCCATCATGCTTCAGAAAGACTATCGAAATAAGGGGATCGGTAAGCTTTTGATCAATGAGATCCTCTCATGGGTAGCGCAGCATCCAGTGATCGAAAAAGTTTCATTAGGGACGTTCTCCACGAATTCAAGAGCCATAGAGCTATATAAAAAGCTAGGGTTTGTCGAGGAAGGGCGCAAAGTAAGAGAGTTTAAGTTTCGCGATGATGAATATGTAGACGATGTTTTAATGTATAAGTTTGTTAAATAGACAAGATTTATAGCTTTGATATGAAAAGTTGACTCATGTGCGCATTTACGGGCTCCTAGAGTCAACTTTTTATATGTTAGTGCCGCAACAGCTTGACAGTAACTTACGAAGGTTTGTACTTAAAATAACGAGCAGCATTCCTGTAATTAAGAAATTCAATGAAGGTTTTTCATATTATTTACCGAATTGTGA
>NZ_JBALPC010000194.1:2006-10092 GCF_036965225.1 Bacillus sp. JJ1474
ATAATAAGAACCCATAAGGAGATAAATAATATGACAAAACCAATTTTAATAGGTATGGAAGGAGTATTTATTCCCGTTAAAGACCCTGAATTGTCGGCAAAATGGTATGAAGAGATTCTTGGGTTTAAATTAATTTACATTGAAAAAGAAGCTGCTGTAATGAAGATTGGAGAACAATCTCAAACAGTAGTATGTCTTGTTAAAACTCTAAATCATAAACCAATGAAGTTTCCAGATAATAATTTCGGTGTAGGGAAATATTATAATTTTATTCCTCACGATATAGAAGAAACTTATAAATTTTTACTTGAGAAGAATGTAAAAGTAAATCTAATTAGTGGAGAAGGAACGACTAAATTTTTTACTTTCTATGATCCTGACGATAATCCTTTGGGAGTTTGCCAATAAATTATTTTAAGGTTTTGGTTAGCAACTTTTCTTGTTTTACTATCGGGTGCAATGCTTTTCAATAACGAGGAGCGCATTTTTTACTTAAAGTAACCGGTGCAGGTTAATGAAGGAAGAACTAGCGGCCATTTGGTGACCATATAATACGAATTGGGTGGTTAGTTGAAGAAAGAAATTTATCATAATACTTTAAAAAAGGGGATAAAAAGAATGAATGCATTTAAAAGATTAAGAGATGCTTACGTTATTTGGCATGCCAATAGTATTAATATTCCCGAATTTGATTCAAGCAATATAGTAAGAAAAAAAGTTATCTTTTCTGGGAGAGTTCAAAAAGTAGGATTCCGTTTGGAATTATTTACTATGGCTCAAAGATTGAACTTAACAGGGTGGGTAAAAAATTTAGAAGATGGAAGTGTAGAAGCAGAACTGCAGGGGGAAGAAACGAAAGTAGAATTACTAATAACATCCATGAAGTCTTTGAAACGTGCATCTGTAAAGAAATGTGATGTCATAAACATTCCTATTAGTGAGAATAGGGAAGACTTAACAATAGTAAGATAAATAAGTAAGTGTATGCAAAAGATTTTCTTGGGCTCTGTCCTTATTAAACTACTATTAAAGAACATAATTATCTTTCATTCTCTGTGGTGGATTTCTGATTCATGGAAGGCTAAAGGGTACGTTAACACAACAATGAGATCGTCACTATGGCTGTCTTTTTTGACTAAAGGAAAGGGCAGTTTACTGAAATGAACTTATTAAATACACAGCACAATTATTAAAGTATTATTTTGAAAGATATTGTGTTATGATTTAACCGTCTGAAGATTCAGACAAAAAATAGGCAATATTTAATTTAGGGGGTAGATATTATGGCAAACAAAAAATATATTGGCGTGAATAATTCTAAGGGGAACACGTCTAAATAAATTTAAATTAGCGTTTCCCCACAATTGAAAGGGGAAAATCATTTGAATCAAACATTGTTAATTATTGATGCCCAACAAGAGTTAATTGAGGGAAATCAAGAAGAAAGTGCAGTTTTTAATAAAGATCAACTTATTAGGAATATCAATTTAGTAATTGAAAAAGCAAAAGAATCCAGTGTTCCAGTTGTCTTTGTAAGGGATTTAGATGTTGCTGAAGGGAAAGGTAAAGGATTTCAGGTTCACGAAGAAATTAATGTGCCTACGGATTCAAAGATTTTTGATAAAACTTCAACGAATTCTTTTCATGGAACAGGACTACTGAATCACCTAAAATCTCAAAAGATTGAGCATGTTGTCATGATGGGGTGTAAAACCCAACACTGTATAGACAGTGCAGTCAGAACAGCCACTATTAGTGGTTTGGATGTCACATTAGTAGGTGATGGACATTCAACAACAGACAGCCGTGCTTTAAGTGCAGAACAAATTATCAAGCATCATAATGAAACACTTCATGGTCATTACAATGTGGAACACTTTTCAGTTGTCAGAAATGCAATGGAAGATTTGTTTCATCCTATTCATGATTCATATAGGTAAATAGAAAATATGGTATAGAGATATTTCCTATAAACAGTAAAATAACCCAATCGACTACTAAGTAATTGGGTTATTTTTATTAGTACAATTTGTTAAGTTGAGGTATGACATCGTGATATTCCAATTCCCTTAGTGAGCAGTAATCATATTTTTCGTTACATTTGGAATTCCAATCAGCCCGTCTTGATTTCCAAAACAACCTTCCCCTTTGTACGCCCAATTTCGACATGCCGGTGAGCCTCTACTATTTGATCCAAAGGAAAGCATTTTTCAACAACAGGTCTTAATTTCTTTTCTTCCACTAGACTGCGTAAGAAATCCATATCCCTATCATTCGGTTTGGTAAGATGAACCTTTGCTTTCTTGCGACCAATCAATGAACCTATCATTAATTGAATGGGGTGATACTTTGGATAAATTGCGTGTTCTGTAATATAAACTCCCGTCTGCGTTAAAGAACTCATACAGCTGAAAAAGGTTCGCTTACCGACCGCATCTAGAATGATATCGTACTTTTTTCCGTTATTTACGAAATCTTCCTTGGTGTAATCGAGAACGTAATCTGCTCCAAGTTCTTTAACCCACTGAAGATTTGAGGTGCTGCAAACAGCCGTTACCTCGGCCTTGAAATATTTAGCAAGCTGAACAGCAAAGTGACCGACACCGCCTGATGCACCATAGATTAAAACCCTTTGGCCATGCTTTATCTGTGCTGCATCTCGCAATGCTTGCAGTGCAGTCTGAGCCGCACATGGTATAGCCGCTGCCTCCTCAAAAGTTAAGTTCTTCGGCATAAGACTAAGGGAATTCTCACGAGGTGAGACATATTCTGCATGGGAGCCGAAACAACTGCCGAAAACATGATCGCCAACCTTAAATCGTTGCACGTTTTTACCTATTGCTTCTACCGTCCCCGCCACGTCAATGCCCAGTATGTGATTTTTTGGTTTTGTCATACCATTATCTAACCTTGTAGGCAAATAGCCCTTTCGGTAAAGAGTATCAAATACATTGACTGACGCGTTATGCACTCTGATCAACACCCTATCGTCATCCTTAATAAATGGTTGTTCTACATCCTGTATCTCCAGTACTTCAGGGGGACCATAGGAACTGTAAATAGCCGCTTTCATCTATTTAACCTCCTTGATTCTTTTTAGTTTAGTTATTATTTCATCATCGTGAATGCAATTCTCAACATATAGAGAGATCCCAAAACGATGACAATTTGAAGTCCCAAAATATCCTTCTCTAACATGTAATATTCTCAAATGTATTTCTCTTTATTTCCAAAAATTCAGTTAATTTTATTCCGATCAATTTTTGATAAATCACTATGCAAGCTTTCCTGCAAATCGTTTTACTTTTTTGCAAACAATGAGGCAAGTGCAGACTGATTGAATCCTTTTACGATAAGCCAAACTGCTAAAATCATTTCATTCGCTGCTACCGGTATAGCCAGAATACCACCCCAAACAGAAAGTTGAGGAAATACGCCGAACATTACGAACAAGGCACAAATAAAAATTAGAGTTGCCCCTGTCATACCTAAAAAGGCTATAAATCTTGGTACGAGCTTGGTTTTATAAAATATATAACTGTACATCATTGTATTAATTCCTAGCATGAAATTGGGGCCAAGCAAAAATGTCCAGTCATGGATTGCATGTAATACTATGCCTGATGTTTGGAAAGATGCGGTATCCGGAGACCCTAATGCAACAAACTCCCGGCTTAATGTCAAAAGGGACAGTACGCTGATTACACCAATAGTAATAATAATCGCTTCTAGAAATCTGAAACAAACATGCCCTAGTGCGATCGTTTCATTATATTTTCTTAAAATCGGAAACATGGTTATTGCAGTACCAACGGCTGAAACGACAAGAATGAGTTCCATAACTGCTCCCAGTACGACTTGATTGGCATGTTCCGTACCATTTATCAAGTAATCGGGACCGTTCAGGATAGGGTCGTATAATATAAGACCTGCAACCGCCGAAACGGCTGCAAGAATAAACAGTACCCCCACAATTTTGGCTGCTTTTTTGTTTGAATTCATTAATTTATCCCCTTCCTTTAATAAATTGACAAACGGTAAAGCAAAAACAAATTCTAAAGCTTTGAGTCATCCTCATAAAAGAAAACCTCTTCCAACGGTAAGTTAAAGGCATGAGCAATACGAAAAGCCAATTCTAGAGATGGGGAGTAGTTTCCCTTTTCGAGAGCCACGATTGTCTGTCTTGTAACGCCTACCTTGTCTGCCAATTGCAGCTGTGTCATTTCATCATGATTGAATCGTAATTTTCGGATGTGATTGCCGACAAGATTTTTTTTGCCCATATTAGACTCCTTTCCGATAGTGATAAAGTCTCGTAGCAGATCCGGTCAAATCGGAAATGAATCCCGAAGTGATCAGGATAATGAACATTACATGTAAAGGCTGATAAATGATCAGTGATCCCATTGCAATAAGAAAGCCAATGATAAACACGAAAAAGGCATTCCGAAACGCTTTCAAGTCAATTAATTTATCCAGTTCATCCGCAAAGCTTGGTTCCTTTTCTCTGGTTGTAATTCTAAAAACGATGTTAAATATAATGCTGATAATGATGTGTGCAACGATTGAAACCAAAGTCAAGACGAGGACAAAGGAACCCCAATAACGAAAGGACTCAGCCGACTCCATCTCCCCGCCGGGATATTGCGGGTACATGTAGAAACAATAAAATCCAAAAATAAGAATTGTACTAATCAACGATAAGATACTTTTCTTTTCTTGGTACGTCATAGTTACCTCCTAGTATGGTTATTTTTACATCATGTTAAGTTTGTTAAACATAATGTAATATAAACTATACATCAAGTCAATATTTTGTTACATAAAATAGAAAAAATAACCATACATTTCCATTGAGGCAATATCCGGTCTTCCTAGTGACTCATCTTATGTATAAGCAAGTAACCAACATTTGTAGTTTGAATTTGTATACAATTACTTTCATTGTGAGTAAGTAGGAAAAATCACTTAAGATTTTAAAAAGGAAACGGAAGTAATGTTTCAATTTTGGTATTAGTTTGGAATAGAAGGATTTTTACATTATAGATTTACTCTAAAAAACAAATGATGACTTCTTAAACGAATTGGTATGTTGATACAAGAAGGATTACCGCTCTTTTTGTTGAAATTATTCAACTAACGAAGCAGGAGAGTTGTGCGCTATTAGGAGATGTGTATAGGAAAGGGGCTAAAACATGCTAAAAAAATTATTATTTACTGGAATTACACTAAGTCTATTTTCGCTAGTTGGGTGTAGTGATGAGCAAAACGAAAAACAAGGTCAAGCTCAAAGTTTGGTAGAGGAAGTTGACATGGATACAAATGAAATAGAATCGTTGCAAACACAAAATCAATTTCTAAATGAACGAAATCAGTATCTAGTGACGACCATTAAGCAAGTGATCGAGAATTTATCGGATGAAGAAATGTTGGAATTCGCCCAAAATCAGTTTATATATGAGTTACAGGTTAATGGGGAATCTATTCCTAAAAACGGACAAGTAACTATTTCAGCGGGGGAAGTTGAAATTTTATTATCTGAAAAGATATTGGGGTACGATTTTTTACCAGCCGAATGGTTAGATAAAGGAAGAGTTAGTGGAAATTATATTGACCATTTGTTAAATATTGATACGTCAAATTGGATGCCAATCGGAATGGATGGCACTGTTAATACAGCACGAGGTTATCAGCTAGCAGATGTAAAAGCTGGTCAAAAGTTCTCTTTTAATATGACTGATGAATTAAGAGAACGATTGAAAATGGATACAAATTTAATACAAATTGAAGTAAAATAAATTCTTTTTATTTCATCAATTAAAAGACACTGGAGGGAGTATTATGAATTTAAAGGTGAATGATGTATTTCAAGCTATTGAATCCAACGATCTTGCTGCACTAGAAAAGGCACTTATATCTAACCAATCTTTATCAAATATTGAAAATGATCAAGGATTAACACCACTAGGAATTGCATCGCATTTTGGACATAAAGATTCTGTACAGATCCTATTAAATTACAATGCAGATATAAATGCCGTTTCTCATTCTAAGATAGAGTTTATTCCGTCAAATACGGCTCTTCATGCCGCAATTGCAGGAGAACGAAATTTAGAAGTCATTGAACTCCTTTTAAAGAATAATGCGAAAACAAATATTTTTGATAGCAATGGACATACAGCCCTACATACTGCTGCATTTCATGATAATAACTCGGACTTGATTAGTCTTCTTATTAAACATGGTGCTTCTGTTCATGCAAAGGTTGATGGTGGAAAAACGGCATTGGAAATAGCGATAGAACAAGGGAATAATCAAGTTGCTGAACTATTGCGTCGTTTTGCTGGATAAGCCTGACATAAAATGTGAATTTGATTCATTTTGAAAAATCAAGGATTGGTATCTTTTATGTTAAAATAAATTGAAGGTGATTGTGAAAATTTGTACTTGAAATGGCAGGATAGGATAATATGGAAAAATATGGTAATCAGTCAAGTATGGATAACTATGCTTTCAGGAAAGCAATAACAAGAGATGTTGATGAAATTTATCAACTTATAGAAAAGCGGATAATATGGATGGATAAAAACAATTTAAATCAGTGGAATAGAACAAATTATCTCGAATCGTATCCAAGAGACTATTTTGAAAACAAAGTGGAAGCTGATCAACTTTACGTTATGGAAGATAAACTGACGGGTAAGGTTGTTGGTGCGGTCGTATTGCTCGAAGAAGATAAGCGATGGACTAACGAGGGGGCAAAAAATTACTATATACACAACCTTGTTACCGATACAGAGGTTCCAGGTGTTGGGATAAAAATGATCAACTTATGTGAACAGATGGCACTTGATAACGATGTCGATGCGGTTAGATTAGACTGTCAGGCTTCAAACATCAAGCTTAACGAGTATTATGAAAGACTTGGGTATATGTATGTTGGTGATGTACAAGAAGGCTGTTATATTGGGAACAAGCGGGAAAAGAAACTAGGGAATTTTGTTAATTAGTGAATTAGTTTAATGTTACATTATCTTGAAATACTGAAAGACCGACTCAAAGTCGGTCTTTTTCCCGTTGTTTACATTACTGGTGATAGTGTCAAAATAACAGCCTATTTGAAGCATAAATGGAAAAAATTTTAAATAAAAATGCTGTCATCCTTTTTTCCGTGACTCCACCTACTTTTTTAGTTTCTGTGTGGTAATAAATTCTATTTGCGCTTTGGATCCCTAAAATTGCTCCTTGTTTCTAAATATTAAACCACATCAATAAGACTAGTCGAAAACAGTCCAAGCTATAGAGCATTTCCTTGTAATAGGGAATGCTTTTTATTTTGCCGGAAATCTAAAGTAACAATAATAATATAACTGAAAACAATATTTATTTATTGTAAAACGATAAATAATGTATTAAAATCACATTAACAATAAATAAATGAGGTGCTTAATATGAATAGAGAAACACTTTTTTTAAAGTTCGTTGTTGTACTTATGGGAATCCCCGTTCTTGCATTGTGCATCTTTTTGGTTCCGGAGATAGGGAATGTTACTGCAAAATTGCTTCCAGAGATTGCTTATATAAAATATCTCGTTTCCATCGTTTTTTATGCATCCGCGATCCCTTTTTACATTGCTTTGTATCAGGCTTTCAAACTTTTACGCTATATTGATAAAAGTGAAGCTTTCTCGCAAATTTCTGTAATAGCTTTAAAGAAAATCAATCGCTGTGCCATCACAATCAGTATCTTGCATGTGCTAGTCTTGCCGCTCTTCTATCTCTTTGCGGAAGTAGACGATGCCCCAGGTGTCATTTTTGTTGGATTGGTTGTTCCTTTTGCTTCCATGGTGATTGCCGTTTTTGCCGCTGTTCTTCAAAAGCTGTTAAAAAATGCAATCGATATAAAATCAGAAAATGATTTAACGGTTTGAGGTGAAAACAATGGCGATTATAATCAATATTGATGTGATGCTGGCTAAAAGGAAAATGAGCGTAACAGAACTTTCGGAGCGCGTTGGAATCACAATGGCTAACCTTTCTATCTTGAAAAATGGAAAGGCAAAAGCCATTCGATTTTCAACTTTAG
>NZ_JBALPC010000194.1:10121-10265 GCF_036965225.1 Bacillus sp. JJ1474
GAAGACACTAAAGAATAATAAAATAGCTAAATGAAAAAGGGTTTGGTAAATATCCAAGCTCTTTTTGTATGAAATGAATTGTTAATTGCTGTGCTAATTTGAACTTCGATTTGATAGAATAAATGGAAAATTGCGGTTATATGT
>NZ_JBALPC010000195.1:0-9849 GCF_036965225.1 Bacillus sp. JJ1474
ATTATAGTATATTCAAATAATCAAATATACTAATATATTAAGATACTAAAAATAAAGAAGGGGTAATATGAAGCAAGAAAAATGGTTTTTCACTGGCAGATATAAAGGGTATTCTCTACAAGGCTTCCAAAAGGATCTTTTATCTGGATTAGTTGTAGGTGTTATTGCCATCCCTCTAGGCATGGCATTTGCTATTGCATCAGGAGTCAAGCCTGAGTATGGAATCTATACAACTATTATTGCGGGAATCTTAATTTCCGTATTTGGGGGATCAAAATACCAAATTGGCGGTCCAACCGGGGCTTTTATCCCGATCTTATTCGGAGTTGTTATTACCTATGGCTATGAAAACCTTCTTATTGCAGGATTTTTGGCGGGAATTATCCTCTGCTTAATGGGTGTATTTCGGTTAGGGGCATTAATTAAATTCATTCCAAGACCTGTTACGATCGGATTTACATCGGGAATTGCTGTCATTATTTTCACAGGGCAAATCGCCAATTTTCTAGGCCTGCAGGGCGTTAAACAGCATGAATTATTTCACGAAAATATTGTAGAAATTTTTAGTCATCTGCAAACGATTAATATCTTTAGTGTGTTAACCGCTGGCATTTGTTTAATAACTATTATTCTCACACCTAAGCTATTTCCGAGAGTCCCTGGCCCTTTAATTGGGTTGCTTTTATCAACGATTGTTGCCTTCATCTTTTTTCCTGGAGAAGTTGCTACAATCGGATCTACGTATGGGGATATTCCAAGTACTTTACCGCAGTTTTCCCTTCCGGACATTACTTTGGACAAAATCGTTCAGCTTATTAGACCTGCTTTTGTCATTGCCATCCTTGGTGCGATTGAATCCTTGCTCTCAGCCGTTGTAGCGGATGGGATGACGAACAGCAAACATCACAGTAATCGTGAGCTTGTCGGTCAGGGTGTGGCCAATATCATTACTCCATTATTCGGAGGGATACCGGCAACAGGCGCAATTGCCCGTACAGCTACCAATATAAAAAATGGAGCAGTATCCCCTTTCTCTGGGATCATCCATGGGTTCATGGTATTATTAATACTAGTACTCTTTGCTCGGTATGCTTCAAGCATTCCGTTGGCCAGTATGGCGCCGATATTAATGGTTGTTGCCTGGAATATGAGTGAAAGACATGTATTCTATCATGTACTTAAGACAAAAACAGAAGATTCCCTCGTCCTGTCTGTTACCTTTCTATTAACCGTATTTATAAATTTAACGGTAGCAGTTGAGGTCGGGTTATTATTAGCCGTCATTCTATTTACGAAACGAATGAGTGACATAATGGTCACTGCTAAAGCATTGCCAGATCATAAGAACAAGCACGAAAAGGTACGAACCCATATGGTCACAGATACTAATGATTGTCCGCAAATAAGTATTTACAATATTGAAGGTCCTTTATTCTTTGGCGCGGCGCAAACCTTTTCACAGACCATAATGAGCACCATCAATTATAAACCAAAGGTGTTGCTTCTAAGAATGTCAAAGGTTCCATTTATGGATACTACGGGAGAGGCTTCTTTAGCTAACATTATTAAGGACTTTTCCAAGCATGGCACAGTCTTAATCTCCGGATTAAGGCCACAGCCGATGAAAATGATGCAAAAGACTGGCTTATTCGATGCAATTAGAGAAGATCATTTCTTCGAACATACAGGCGAAGCGATTGATTATGCGTTACAAGAATTAAATAGAGAGAAATGCCTAGGCTGCAAACACTTTGCCTTTAAGGAATGCACTGCGCTATCCTCCAAGGCGCAAACGGGTAAAAAGGCATTTACTTCATAAAACTGCACTAAATAAAGAGGGGTTATTCAAATGAACCTTGAAATGCAAAAATTCAAAGCAGATTTCTTTAAAGCTTTAGCCCATCCGCTTAGAATACGAATTCTTGAGATTCTCTCAGATGGAGACAAAAGTGTAAATGAAATTCAATCAATCGTTGGAAGTGAAGGTTCTGCTGTATCCCAGCAGCTAACAGTGTTACGATCAAAAAATATTGTAACTGGTACAAAGGATGGAAATCGGGTGATTTATTCATTAAGAGATCCAATGATTATCGAATTGCTTCAGGTGGCAAGGCAGATTTTTAATAATCATCTTGTGGATGCAATTTCAATGTTGGATAAATTATCGGAGATGGAAAGCAATGAAGAAACAGACTGACACAGCTTTTAGTTGCTGTGTTTTTTGCATAGTATAATGTGAATCTCAATCAGTGTTATAGACTGTGAACCTGTAATAAAACAAAGAATAATTCCCTTCCGGTGGATAAAACTAAGGCAGACCTTTTAAATAGAGATCTCATCCAATCTTATGTACATTGGACATTATACTTAGTGGCCCTAAATATAATAAATAATCATTTGAGTGTTACACAGGGGGAAATGATATTGAGCAAACATATAGTGGATGAAACTCTTCCGAATAAGATTGGGTCCGATAAGATTTGGACGCGGGATTTTATTTTGATTGTTATGTCCAACTTTTTTATCTTCCTTGGATTCCAGATGACGCTGCCAACGATCCCGCTTTTTGTCGAGGAATTAGGCGGAAATGATCAGCTCATCGGCATAGTAGTAGGAATTTTCACATTCTCCTCTTTGCTTCTTCGTCCTTTTGCCGGGCATGCATTAGAATCAAGAGGCAGGCGTTTTGTTTACTTATTTGGGCTGGGGATATTTGTGATCTCAGTAGGATCATTCGGTTTTGTCCCAAGTTTATTTTTTCTTTTCTTTATTAGAATTGTTCAAGGAGTTGGCTGGGGCTTTTCCACAACTGCTTCTGGAACGATCGCGACTGACCTTATCCCCCCAAGAAGGCGCGGAGAAGGAATGGGATATTATGGACTTTCAGGCAATATCGCATTAGCACTTGGACCCACTCTAGGCCTTGCCCTAACAGGCACTATTTCTTTTAAGATGTTATTTATAATTTGCTCACTCCTTGGATTAATGGCCTTCATTCTATCGTTGAAAATTCGCTATAAACAAGTTGATCCCGCAGCTGTGCAGCAGCCTCATAAAAAGTGGGATTTCTATGAGAAAAGTGCACTTCCACCTTCAGTACTGTTATTCTTTTTAACAGTAACTTTTGGAGGAATCGCCACCTTCCTGCCCCTTTATTCCGCGCAAAAAGGGGTCGAAGGAATCCAATGGTACTTTCTGCTTTATGCATTTGCTTTATTGTTATCACGGACATTTGCTGGAAAAATTTATGATCAAAAGGGACATAAGGCCGTTTTTATCCCAGGGGCTATTCTTATATTAATTTCGATGGGATTACTTTCATGGCTGCCGGGTAGTTTGATTCTCTACATAGCTGCTATTCTTTATGGCTTAGGTTTTGGCACCGTTCAGCCTGCCTTGCAGGCATGGTCAGTAAAGGAAGCTCCTCTTCATCGGAGAGGTATGGCCAACGCAACCTTTTTCTCATTTTTTGATTTAGGTGTGGGAATTGGAGCCATAGCTTTCGGCCAGATTGGACACTGGTTTGGATATAGTGCGATTTATATGGTAGCAGCTGTCTCCGTACTTTTTTCTATCATTCTTTACCTCTATTTTGTAGCCAGAGCCCGTGAACAAGCTTTTAGCGGATAATATTATTAAGAAAAAAAAGCCTTGTAAGGTATACGCTTGCAAGGCTTTCTTGTTTTTAACGGACAGGTGTCGCCAACTCTCTAAAACGCATCACAGCTTTTTCTGTGTCGGCCTCAAATCCTTGTTCTCTCAGCGTCTCTCCAATTAAAACGACTGCTTTTTCAAGCATCTGATCGGTTGTATTTCCCATATGGCCGATCCGGAATGCTTTGCCAGCCAAATGAGCAAGAGCTCCTGCCACAATTAGTCCTTTTTCAGCTAGGGCAGCCCGGAAAGCAGCATCATTCATGCCATCTGGATAAAAAATACAGCTTAATGTATCAGCCGCAACCGCCTCGTCCGCTATAGCTTTCATCCCGTATACGGCAAGAGCAGCTCGAACCGCTTTCCCAAACGCTTTATGACGTTTATAGCGATTTTCCATCCCTTCAGCTAATACGAGCTTTATCCCTTCTTCATAGGCATAGATCAAATTGACTGGCGGAGTAGCAAAATATTTGGAAGGGTCATTCATAATTGGAATCCAATTGTTAATATCACAATAGTACGCAGGCACACGCTTTATTTGTTCTCGTGCAGCCAATGCCGTTTTATTAAAGGCAACAATTGCGATTCCCGGCGGTACACCGATTGCTTTTTGGGAGCCTGATAAAACAACATCAATCTTCGCATTTTCATCCCCATAAGACTTGCTCATATCCTCTTCCATTGCAGCTGTAGCACAAACACCATCAAGGATGATTAGGGCACCATGGCTCTTAATAATCGGTACTAAAGTATTTAAATCTGCTGAAACACCTGTGGATGTATCGGCATGTGTAATCGTAACAGCCTTGAAATTTCCGGACGCAAGCTTTTCCTTAACTTCATCGGGATCAACCCGTTTTCCCCATTCTGATTGAATAACCTCGGCTTCAATCCCGAATGCGTCGGCAATTTTGATAAAGCGATCTCCGAAAAAGCCTTGACTAATGACAAGAATCTTTTCTCCGGCTTCTACCGTATTAACGAGAGCCATTTCCATAGCAAGTGTTCCAGACCCTGAAATCACAAATACTTCTCCATCAGTGTTTAGCATTTCCCTTGTCTTCTCAATAGCACTCCGGTAAATAGCTGTAAACCTATGGTCTGTATGACTTCTTGTTTCCTCTGCGAGTGCATCATAAATAGAATCAACAACAGGTGTCGGTCCCGGTATGAGCAACATTTCTTTGTTACGCATGAACATCCCCCTTATCGAATTTATTAAGCAATCATTCCATACTATTAATACNNNTTGACTGATAAAGGAATTTAATAATATGATAGTACTATACTTGATTACACAAAAGCATAAAAGCACAAAAGCGTTGAACTATTTAAGTAGCTCATACACTCTTGAAAGACAGAGACTTGATGGTGGTGAAAATCAGGCAAGGTGTATAGTGAAATACAGTTAGGGAGCTGTTTTTCCGGTTTCGGCCGTTATCTAATAAGAGAGCAGAGTAATCTGCTAACTAGGGTGGTACCGCGGAGCTTCCGTCCCTTTTGGGGATGGGGCTTTTTTTGTTTTTTTGCTTAGAGAAGGAGAATATAATATGAAAAAGGAACTTAGCATTGGGATGTCTGTCATTCCAATACTTGCATTAATCATTTCTGCAGCTTTATCGATATTTATTTGGAAAGCAGGTATGCATATCCCATTAATGATTGGGGTTATCCTAGCTGCAATCGTAGCGAAGGTTTGCGGCTGGAGCTGGGATGAAATCCAAAATATGATGGTTCAAGGAGTTGCTAGAGCTTTACCAGCTGTATTTATTTTGCTTATTATTGGCATGATTGTTGGCTCATGGATCGCAAGCGGTGTCATCCCAACAATCATCTACTATGGTCTATCCATCATAAAACCAGAATTATTCGTCCCTATTGTAGCACTTGTTACTGGTATTGTGTCAGTAACATTAGGAAGCTCCTTCATATCTATTGCAACCATCGGCCTTGCTTTTATGGTGATTGGGGAAGGACTTGGATTTCCCCCGGGTCTTGTTGCTGGAGCAGTGATTTCAGGAGCTTATTTTGGAGACAAATTATCTCCCGTTTCTGACACTACAAATATTGCACCTGCCATGGCTGACACAGATTTATTTAGCCATATTAAGCATATGCTTTGGGACACGCTCCCTGCATATTTTTTGTCCATCTTAATGTATTGGATTGTTAGTAATTCCGGAGCGACAAGTGTTGGGGCGGATGCAAATGTCATTGATATGATCAAGGTTGGTCTAAATGATGTATTTTTAATTCATCCGCTATTATTGCTGATGCCAGTACTAACAATCATCCTAATGATTTTACGTATACCAGCCATCCCTGCGTTAATGAGTGTTAGTCTTTTAGGTGGTGTGCTTGCCGTCTTTGTCCAAGGAGCATCCGTATCTTCCATTATCCAAGTCATGACAAACGGATATTCCGCTGATTCTGGTGTTGCAGCATTAGATTCCTTGTTAAATAACGGCGGCATGATGTCAATGCTTGGTACAATTGCTTTATTAATCATCGCGACTGCACTTGGAGGTATATTAGAAGAAACAGGATCCTTTGAAATATTAACTCGAAAAATGATGGCGAAGGTCAAATCTGCAGGAACCTTAATTAGTTCTACGATTCTTTCTACTTTTGTAGTAGCTTTTGCAAGTGGTGCTCAATTTTTGGCGATTATTTTACCAGCCAGAACCTTTGTAAAAAAATATAAAGAAATGGGAATAGATACGAAAAACCTTTCAAGATGTGTAGAAGCGGCTGGAACGGTTGGGATTAACCTCGTACCATGGAGTGTCCCTGCTGTATTTGCAATGAGCATCCTTGGCGTTTCACCTGGCGAATTTATTCCGTACGCTTTCTTTGTTTTCCTAGTCCCGCTTATCAATATCCTATTCGGCTTCACTGACTGGACGATTTCAAAGAAAAATTATCATGAAGAAGATAAAAGGATTTTAAAAAACAGAGGAGAAATTTTACAATGAGCGAAGTGATTTTACATGTATTAGGAACAGCACAAGATGCAGGACTTCCACATCCAAATTGTATTTGTAAAAATTGTACAGAGGCGATTAACAATCCTAATCTTCGGCGCCTTGCCGCCTCATTGGCCATCGTTCTTCCGAATGACCGAAAATGGCATTTGATTGATGCGACTCCTGATTTAAAAGAACAGATGGTAAAGCTGCAATTAAAATACAGCTTGCAGGGCCAGCTTATGGATAGCATCTTTTTAACGCATGCCCATTTAGGTCATTATCCGGGGTTACTCTTTTTGGGGCGTGAAGCAATTGGTGCTGCTGGAACTCCTGTGTTTGCAGGTCAAAAAATGAATCAGCTGCTACATGAACAGGCGCCATGGAGTCAATTAACCAAGCTTAAGAACATCGTAACGCATGAAATTAGGAATGGACAGCCACTTCCCATATCTCAGCAAGTTTCAATTATTCCAATTGATGTTCCGCATCGAAATGAATTCTCTGAGACTTTTGCATTTGTGATTAGCGGACCGAATAAAAAAGTCCTCTACATTCCAGATATCGACCGCTGGAATGAATGGGACCAAGACATATACAATGCTTGCCAAGAGGTTGACATCTGCCTGCTTGATGGTACCTTCCATTCATCAAAAGACCTTGAAAAAATTGGCCGGGATTTTCGAGAAATTCCCCACCCTCTCATGACAGAAACAATGGAGAGGCTTCAAGATTTAGTTGGAGAAAAGGAAATATATTTTACCCATCTTAATCATTCGAACCCTGTTATTGACTCTGATCGTCAAATTCGAAGGCAAATTGAGGATAGAGGTTTTCATATAGCAGAGGATGGGATGGAATTTAGATTGTGAGGTTTGTTGCAATCATAAAGTTTTTTCGATAACAAAAATTATAGCCAGTCCCTTAGTATTTGTTATACTCAGGACTGGCTATATTTTATTGTTTAATTTTTTTATATTCCTTCTCAATATCTTGAACAGTTTGTTCGATCTGTTCTCCCCAATGATCATTTACTTTTTTGAAAACGATTTTCCCATTTTGATCCAAAATTCCGTAGCCGCGATAAGCAACATCACCATTCTTCATTCCGAATCGGTCAATTAATTCCATTTTCGGGTCAGAAATAAACGGCAAACTTGTACCAAAATAGTCCTTTAAATGGCTGTATAATTCCTTTTGCTGTTCCGGTGTATCATGGCTGATAATAAACATTTCCATATCCATGTCATCTAACATGTCAAGATTTCCATGCAACTCAACTAGTTGCTGCTGACAAAGTCCTCAGGTGTATGTTGTAATAAAAAAGAACAATGCTGGCTTCTCTAATGGAAATGTAACTTCATTGTTATCTTGATCTGCTAATGTAATTGGATCTTCTAAACCCTTTTGACCACAAGCAGCAAGAAATAGCACTGCTGCTAGGGTCAGCAAAACCATTCGTAATTTCATGTTGTCTCCTTTCTAGGTTCAAACGCCTAATCCCATTGAAAAAGGCTTTAGGGCATTTTTACTCACATTTATCATTTCACAATAGATATATTATAATAGATAACCTCTGTAATCCACTTTTTAAGATCAAATAAGGGATAAAAGTGTCAAAGTATGTCTTTTTACAGAAGTTTATAGGACACTTTACAGATGAAACTAACATAGTATGTCCTTTAACAACAGCTTAAAGGACATATTACACATGAAACTAACATAGTATGTCCTTTAACAATAGCTTAAAGGACATATTACAGACAAAAACTGTCAAAGTATGTCCTTTAATTGGAGTTTATACGACACATATTGGATGAATTAATCCTCAAGTCCTTCATCATGTCTACTATTCATAAAGCACTTACTGTATTCTTTAATGGCCCCTGCTTCTTTTTAAAACTCAACACAAAAAACGTTGCTACAATACAAAGTACACCTGCTGAAATAAACGTGATCGAATAGCCATTAAAAATTTCATAAAAGTAGCCGCCTAAAAACGCAGCAACACCCGAGCCCACTTGGTGAGCAGCAAACACCCAGCCATAGACGATCGCTCCCCGCTCTTTGCCAAAGTATTCTGAGGCTAACCGGATGGTTGGTGGCACGGTTGCGATCCAGTCCAAACCGTAAAATACAGAAAAAGCGACAAGCATTGGATAGGATCGTAAATCAAGTGCATACGGTAGGATGATTAGGGATAATCCCCGAAGTCCGTAATACCAAAATAATAACCATCGATTATCGAACCGATCAGATAACCATCCCGAAATCATCGTTCCAATAATATTAAAAATCCCCATAAATGCAAACAAGCCTGCTGCATTTACTTCTGATATACCATACAAACCACAGGCCGCGATAAAATGCGTCCCAATCAATCCCGCAGTGGATAAACCACAAATAAAAAAGCTAATGGATAATAACCAAAATGGAACCGTACGAACACCTATCCATAATACCTCGAATGCTTCCTTAATTGGATTTTTTTTATTCTGAATAACAGGGGCAATTTGATTTGCGACTGCACCGTAAGGGATTAGTCCCTTATCAGCCGGTTTATCTCTCATCCAAATTGCTATAAGGGGAATCATCAAGACACCTAACCCAATAAATACATAAATCCCTGTTCTCCACGAAAAAGCCTCAGTCAAATTGGAAAGCAACGGAAGAAAAATCATTTGCCCCGCGGCAGTAGCTGACATTAGTATGCCGACAACGATTCCCTTTCGTTTTTCAAACCAATTATTAGCTATAGTTGCTGCTAAAACGGTAAGAAAAACCCCGCTGGCCACTCCAATCATAACTCCCCAAATGAGGTTCAGATGCCAAATTTGACTCATAAATAAGCTAGCCGTCATTCCGATTACTAGCACGAGCATCGCATATGCCATCGTTTTTCGAATACCAATTCTTTCAAGCCCGGCTGCAATAAACGGACCTGAGAATCCATATATCGTTAAGTTAATTGCAAAGGCAAACGAAATAGAGGAACGGCTCCATTCAAATTCCTGCTCCAGTGGTATAATGAGTATACCCGTAATCGAGCGAATGCCTGCAGCAATTAGTATGACAAAGAATGTCAGCCATACCACTATCCAACCATAAAACAAAATCTCACCCTCCACATTCATACTAAATGCAATAAAAATATAATACTACTGTTTTAAACTTCATAAAAGAAAAACTTTTCAGATATTAGGTAATTCAAAAAATATTAGTTTAC
>NZ_JBALPC010000196.1:0-484 GCF_036965225.1 Bacillus sp. JJ1474
GACTATTATAGAGATCCCTTTGCTTTTTTAGCTTTTTCTAACCAATAGTTAGCCTTCTCTATATCTTTAGCTACACCAATGCCAAGCTCATATTTCTTACCAACATTAAACATGCCACTTGAATCTCCACTTTTAGCCGCCTTCAAATTCCAGTCAAATGCTTTTGTTAAATCTTTTTCTACACCAATTCCATTTCCATAAAGATAAGCTAAGTTGACCATAGCTGATGTATTTCCATTATTAGCACTATTAACATACCATTTTAAACTTTCTACGGAATCAACCTCTACTCCTATTCCTTCTTGAAAATAGTAGGCTAACATTCCTTGTGCTTCTGCATCTTCTTTTTGTGCCAACTCGTGTAACTCTTCCATTGAAAGTTTGCTATA
The DNA here is from genome assembly GCF_036965225.1 of Bacillus sp. JJ1474. Lineage (NCBI taxonomy): Bacteria > Bacillati > Bacillota > Bacilli > Caryophanales > Bacillaceae > Bacillus > Bacillus sp. JJ1474. The sequence continues at coordinate 390 of NZ_JBALPC010000196.1, forward strand.
ATCCTTTTCAAAATCTAATAAAAGGTATAAACCAACTACGCAAATCAATGTTACAAAAATAAAGATAAGATTCCTGATTTTCATAAATACTCTAC
>NZ_JBALPC010000196.1:564-6542 GCF_036965225.1 Bacillus sp. JJ1474
AGTACATTTTTTCACAATCTTCTCTATTTGATCTAACTTATTCCACAATGTGGCCCAAACCAAAAAGAAAAAAGCACATTTCTTGCTGCAGAATTGCGCCTGATTGCAAAACAAGCATAAAATTATTTCGGAAGATTAAGTTGCCATGAAACACCGAACCGATCATTTAGCCAGCCAAACTTCGTACTAAAACCATAGTCACCTAACGGCATAAGTGCTTACCCATCTATAATGAATTTCTTATAAAGATTGGTAAGCACCTCTTCAGTATCATAAGTAACAAAAATTGAGTATGAAGGAGTAAAGGAAAACTGATGTTTCACAGAAGAGAATGTCTGGCGTGCATGTGAGCATTTGATCATAGGTTTCCACACAAAAAGGATCAATAGATGATTTAGCCAATTCTTTCAAAACGGAAGAAAATTCCTTGTTGTTTGGTCTTCTGTCGCTGCCCCTTATGGAAGTAATAAGATTTTACCCGTACTTTTTCGGCTTTCTAGATATCGATGAGCTTCTTGTCCATCTCTTAACGCAAAAGTTGTCGGCTCCGATACTTTTACTTTTCCTTCTTCTATCCATCTAAACAGCTCTTTTGATCGTGTCACTCTTTCTTCCTTAGAAGTGAGAACATTCCAAAGATCTCCCCCCGTTAGAGTTTTTGATGTATCCATCAACATACGGGGATCAACTGAAGCCGGATCTCCACCTGCCATCCCATAAAATACAACTGTACCACCGATGCGCGTAACAGCAAAACTGTCCATGAGTGTAGAGCCTATTGATTCATAAACAACATCCACCCCTTTGCCGTTAGTTTCTTCCAGAACTTTCTGCTTCCAGTCATTCTTGTACTGGAGTACCAAATCCGCTCCCACTTTTTTTGCAACTTCAACTTTTTCCGTGGAAGATGTTAAGCCTATTACCTTACCACCAAGAAGCTTTACAATTTGAACAAGAAGCTGCCCGACACCTCCGGCTGCTGCGTGTACTAAGACAACATCATTATTTTTTACAGCATAACTGTCCCTTGTAAGATAATGTGCAGTTAGCCCTTGAAGGAGTATGGATGCAGCCTCCTTAAATGAAACTGATCCTGGCAGAGGTATCAATTTTTCATATGGAACAGCTACTAGCTCTGCATTGGCAAATGGAACATCAGCAAATGCAATATGGTCTCCTGAGCTTATGCCTTGCACTTCTGCTCCTACTTTTTCTACAATTCCGGCACCTTCATAACCTAAAATATATGGAGGCCCCCCGGCAAGATGATAATTTCCTTTCCTTCTATAAATGTCTGCAAAGTTTAGACCGATTGCTTTCATTCTTAAAAGAATTTCATCCGGACCGATGACAGGATCCATTACTTCGCAATATTCCAGGACTTCCGGACCTCCAAATGTATTAAAAACAAGTGCTTTCATATATATACCTCATCTCTAGGGTTAATTAATAAATGCAATACTTTGTTCTGCTTTCCTCCCATAACTTTTTGTTATTTCTTCACTATTAAAATCATCATTTAATAAAAGTCCTTCAATGCTTTCCTTACTTAAATCTGTTGTTTTCGTAAATGTATGATGATAAAGGCGAGGAAGAATATGGCTAAAAGAAAATGCCGATAATAGAAGAACCATACCAATTACAAAAAAAATAATAATATTTTGCTTCAAATTGAACAAAACATACTAAATAAGATTATGATTATTGAAAATGGAATTAAAATAAGTCCTAGACCAATATTCATCTATATAACTCCTTTAATAATCATTATTAATTTATTATATACATAGAAATTCTATGTAACCATACAAAATAGAAAATTTGTATAGGAAAATTATTTTCTTCAACTATATGGCTTTTATCCTTCTTAACGGTAAATATGATATAATAAAAAAATGTCCAATCCCATATATACCAAGGGTTTAGACATTTTTATCACCAAGTTTATTTAAGCGTTAATTTGTATTAAAGGAAAAATATACGCTATCACTACTTTAATTTCCAAATTTGCTCTAACAATCCTTCTCTTTCAAGAATTTCAGCCTGCCTCTCACCTAAAAGATCATAATGTGAATAGCCATCCTTCCGTTGATGTATCCATTCAGCTCTTAATCCGTACTTCTTTCCCCATTTAACTAGTTTTTCCATATCATTACATCCAACTTTGGTGACGGTTGTACAGTCTGGAAAGCGATCATCTAGCCAATAATGGGTTAAAAAAGCGATGTCTCCCAGATCGATTTTTCTTTTCCATTCGTCCAGTTCTTCCTTTTTTATGCCAAATGCCAAAGATGCATCTCTCCTCTTTAATATTAATAATTTAGAAGGAAATTTCACACATTAACAGAATGCTTTTTTGCCTTTTCATAGGCCTCATGCCAAATTGGGTAATGTTTCTTAACAGATATTGGGCGGAATGATTCCTTTTTGACACAAACATGCTTGGATATGCCTGTAACAGCAAGTTCTCCTTCTTCTGTATATATTTCGTAGCCATAGCTGACCCGCAAGCCATCATACTCCTCAATCCAAGTTTTTATTATTGCGTTTTCACCATAATGCAGCGGCTTCTTATAGGATGCTTGAATATCTAGGACAGGTGAAATAATCCCATCCTTCTCCATCTCTGCATAATTAAAACCTAAATCCTTAATGAGCTGGGTTCGGCCTAATTCCATCCAAATTAAATAGTTAGCATGGTAAACAACACCCATTTGGTCCGTTTCAGCGTATCTTACTTCAATTTCCCTTGTTGATACTAACATGTTTATTCCCCATTTCCCATTCTTTTGAGAGCTGTTTCAAAATCTTCTTTTTCAAGATAGGATACATTCTGTAACAGCGTATCCTTATCGTCTCCAGCAAGAATCCTCATTGCTTGGGATTGAATTGTTTCATCCGTTAGATTTGTTGCAAATCGTCCATTACCGTTTATGGATATTCCCTTAAGTTCCCCTTTAAGATACTCAATCGCACTTCCTGTTATTTCGTATTGAAATTGTGAAGCATAATTGATCATAATTTGGAGCAGCTCTTCCGCAGTGTAATCATTAAAATAGAGAAACTTTTTAAATCTTGATTTCAACCCCGGATTACTATGCAGCAAGGCCTCCATTTCGTTCGGATAACCTGCTAATATGACAACTAAGTTCTCATTATGCTTTGTCATTTCATCAACTAGAGTATCAATGACTTCCTTGCCAAAGTCACCTTGAACTCCAGATAATAAGGAATAGGCTTCATCAATAAAGAGGACTCCGCCAAGTGCTTCTTTCAATTTCTTTTTCGTTTTAATCGCAGTTTGTCCGACATATCCAGCGACAAAATCCGCTCGGCTTGCAACAATTAAATGCCCTCTTTTTAAAAATCCGCATTCCTTTAAAAGCTCTGCATAAATTTTGGCAACGGTAGTCTTTCCTGTTCCCGGGTTTCCAATAAAAACTGAATGAAGCTGGATTGGTACGACTGGAAGTCCCTTTTCTCTTCTAATTTGCTGCATCCTTACAAATGATGTTAACATATTCACTTCGTTTTTTACCGTTTGAAGACCTATTAAATTTATTAATTGTTTTTTAGGATTTATTGGCGCATCGTATGCAGTCATTTCAAAATCCGTTTTATCGAGCAGTGAATAATCTAATATGGAATTGTCGCCATCATCAATATGAGCACCTTTATTAAAAATAGCATCTAAGACAATGTTTTTTACAGCCCGGGCATTTCCAAACGTATCATCTACCCTTTCCATTTCAATCCTTTTTTCAAGCTCCTGTTTTGCCTCAGCAGTCAGAACATAGTCATTATCTAAAGCAAGTTTATCGGCAATCTGAATGAGCTCATCATTTGAATAGTTAGGCAGATGGATAAAATTCGATTGGGGAAAACGACTTCTTAACCCAGGATTTGCATCAAGGAACTGACGCATCTCATCTGGGTATCCGGCCATAATAACAGCAAATTTCCCGCCATATTCTTGGCCTGTCATTAATGACACGAGGGTATCAATGACCGTTTGCCCATAATCATTGCTTGATTGTCCTTCTCTTCTTAAACTATAAGCCTCATCAATAAATAATACTCCTCCAAGTGCTTTTTGGACTGCAGCCCGTACGTTTTCTTCCGTTTGCCCAACAAAAGCGCCGACTAGCTGTGAACGATCGACTTCTACTACAGCTTCTTTAGATAATGAACCAAGGTGATAATAAATTTTTGCCAGTAACCTTGCTAATGTCGATTTCCCAGTTCCCGGGTTTCCTGTCAAAATCATATGCAGGCTTAATTCATCTTTTAATTGAAAACCAAGTGCTTTTCTATCCTTCTGATACTTTAAATATCGGTAAAAATCTCTTACTCGCCCTTTAACATGTTCTAATCCGATCAATTTTTCCAATTCTTCCAGTGGGTTTGCTGCAGTTTCAACTTCTAATGATTCCTCTTTAAAAAGCAATTCCCAGCTCTTCTTAATCTCTTCAATCCGGTCTAAAGTTTCTCTCATTTCAGCGTAATACGAAGAGTGGTAAAAGACTCCCACAACGGATTGTATGTATTCTTCACTTGCTTTAAGAAGCCTTAACGTCTCCTCCTCAGCCTTATCTAACAGTATATCCATGCTTGAATATAATTTGATCAAATGGTCATCCGTCAGTTTATCTTGAGTTTTGGTAAGTTGCTCCCGCTCCTCTTCAGCTTGATCTAAAAACATCCTACATTGTTCTTGAATCTGATTAACGGTTTGCAATTTCGCTTGTTTATTATCTGTTTCTCGAAGCGGAGGAAACGACAAAATATCTAATAAAACTTCTTTGTTTTTCCAATTCATTTGTTCGATGATCTCAGCCGCTTTAGAATGATGTGGATTTAAGCTATATGCTTTTTGTATCCACGCAAGACCAAGAGTATCTTCCTTTGCTTTTGCTAGTCTTGAACGACCGGCGAGCGATAGTAATTCTGAAACTAGTTCCCTATTTTCATTGTGATTTAACGTTTTGATGAAGGCTAATATTGCAGCTTCATTTTCAATATAACCATTATGCTGAAACTCCAATTCCCAATTCCTTATTTGACTGTTCATATACTTGTTCTGTCTTTGTTTTTCCATCTGCATCACTTCTTCTTTTATAGTCCACAACTATCATATCATACTTAATGATAGGGAAAAAAATTTGAATTAAAAGAAGACCTGATCTTTGGGATCAGGTCTTCTAAATGTAGCTTATTTATTTATAACCATTTTGCCGTGCCTGGCTTTCATCTTGAATTTCCGCACGCATTGCTTCAATACTTTCCTTACGGCGCTCATTTTTAGCGGCAATTTTTGCACGCTCTTCTCCATCAGCAAACTGCATCGTTTCTTCAGCATCATTCATATTTTCAATTGTGTTTTCAACCATCGTATTTAGTTTTTCAACATTGTCACTGCGATCATCTGGTTTAGGTTTATTTTCATAAGCCATAAATAAATAACCTCCTATTGAAGATGTGCTGATACAAAGTTAGTATGTCGTTTCAAAGGAAAGCTATTCACCTTTTGTTTGTATTACTTGGGGAACTCCGCCAGTATTGCTTTGCATTTTTTTCCCCTTATTTCCACCAAAGCTGCGCGATTTTGTCCCAATATGATTAGGATTATATTGCACAGATTCTCGTTTCGGATTACTCATAAGAATCCCTCCTCATTAAAAGTATGTCCAGTAGAGTAGGGGGGCATTTATGGTAAAGAATGTTATTCCGCTTTATTTAATCGCTTTTCTTCTAATCGCTCTTCAATTTTTTCCATTGCTGCCTGATCTTTTAATATTTGTCGCTTATTTTCTGAAACAAGTTCGGCGAATGAGCGTTTTCGTGGTTTTCTCATTTTTATGTCACCTTCCTTTAAACCTATATTAACTTTTATTATGGTCAATAACCGTTTTAATTATTACAAATTTTCGAAAATTTTATTTTACAAAAGAAAAACATCAGCATAAGCTGATGAATTC
>NZ_JBALPC010000197.1:0-7250 GCF_036965225.1 Bacillus sp. JJ1474
CAGTTAAATAATCCAAAATTTCTTCATCAGGTAGATTAATAATAATCTCCTGAGAACCTGATACACACTCAACTACTCTTTTTGAACCAACAAAATGAACATTTTTTATTTTTGCATCAAATGCAATTCGGTCTGAAGAATAGGAATTATTCGTTAATTTTAAGTGTTCAGGTCTAATTACTAGTTTTTTATTTGATGTATTAATTTGCGGAAACTCTTTCAATAGATTTTCTTTATTTTTGCTTTGTAATAAATTTACATCTATTACGTTAGTTTCTCCGATAAAATCAGCAACAAATAGCGTTTTTGGATTGCTATAAATTTGTTCGGGAGTGTCAATTTGTTCAATTCTCCCACTGTTCATAACCGCAATTCGGTCTGACATGATTAAAGCTTCCTCTTGATCATGAGTGACGTAAATAAACGTAATCTTAAATTGTTCATGAAGCTTTTTTAATTCGAACTGCATTTTTTTTCTAAGCTTTAAATCTAGTGCCCCGAGTGGTTCATCTAGGAGCAACACTCTGGGCTTGTTCACTAAAGCTCTAGCTAATGCAACCCTTTGCTGCTGGCCGCCTGACAGTTGCCTTGGATATTTGTCTTTATGCTCCTCTAATCCCATAATTTCGATAATTTCATTTGTTTCGCTTGTAATTTGAGCCTTTGATATTTTCTTTTGCTTTAGTCCAAAAGCGATATTATTATAGATACTTAAATGAGGAAACAATGCATAGTTCTGAAAAACGGTATTAACTGGACGGTGATTAGGTGGTAATTTACCTGTTTCTTTACCGTCAATCTTTATGCTTCCTTGACTTGGCAATTCAAACCCGCCAATCATTCGAAGAGTGGTGGTCTTACCACAACCGCTGGGACCAAGAAGGGAAAGGAACTCCCCTTCTTTTATACTTAAAGAAATGTTATCAACTGCAATTGCCTGATTATATTTTTTGGTTACCTCATTAAACTCAATTATTCTATTTTTTTCTTCGGCCTGATGTAAGGTACGGGTTTCTGCTAATGGAACCGCTGTCATGATTGAAACCTCCTTAACTTCCCATTTGTCTATTCCAGAGTTCGTTCCAGTCATCCCTGTTTTTGTTTATGAGATTGTAATCTGGCATTTTTAAATCCTGTAGTGATCCATTTTTGCCATATGGCATTCTTTCAAGCGTTTTTTCATCTAATTTAACATCCTTATGAACAGGTGCTAGATATAGGTCATTAGCGATTCCTTCCTGTGCTGCCTTTGAAGTGGCATAGTTTAAGAAGGAATAAACTTGATCGGACTTTTTTGTCCCATTCACAATATGCCAGAAGCTACCTGCACCTAGAACGCCTTCCTCTGGTACGACAAACTCAATTGGCAGACCTTGGTCTTTCATTACATATGCGGGTCCACCATAATGTGCTCCAACTGAAGCCTCTCCGCTTTGATATAAATTAGTAGCAGCTCCTGATCCGTCAAAAAATGCAACTACATCTAAAGACTTCAATTTTTCTAGTCCTTTTTCTACTTTCCCTTTTTCTTCCCCTTCCAGCTCAGAAATTTGCATTAATAAAGGGAGTCCTCCAGTAGTTGCAGGTGTAGGAATTGTTAATTTTCCTTTGTATTCGTCATTCCAAAGATCCTTCCATGATTTTGGTGGATTATTAACTACGTCTTTGTTATACACGATTCCTAAACCCCAATATCCAAGAGCTACACCAAATGTTTCATCATCAATTCCTTGAAATGCCTCAGGTAAAAGAGAATCGCTTTCTTTAAATTTGCTTCTATCAAGTTTTTCGACAATATCATTCTGATATGACAATTCGGAAATTCCTGAGTCCAATAAAGCTAAATCAATAGTAGGAGAGCCCTTTTCTTGTAATAAACGAGAATAAGTTGTTGTTGAATTTCCTTCTATGATATTCACTTTAATGCCGGTCTCTTGTTCAAAAGGTTTAATAATGTGCTTTTTAATAGTTTCTCCCCAATCACCACCAAAAATGGCAATGGATATTTCCTGACTTTTTACATCTGTATTAGCCTCAGTTGCATCACCTTTGGGTTGAACAGGCTTTCCACAACCAGTAGCAACCATTAACAAAACTACGAATAATATTGTATACACTCTTAATTTCTTCATAAAGAAGCACCCCTAGTGTCCTGTTTTATTTTGAGGCAATATTCTCAATTCCCACTAACATATCAATAATGAGAATTAGGATAAAAGCAATATAAATTGTTACAGCGGAAACAGCAGCAATCATCGGATCGATATTATACTGAACATAATTGAACATTTTAACAGGAAGTGCCATTTGATCAGCTGCTGTAAGGAAAATGGTCACTTCTACATTTATCCAAGAGACAGCAAATGAAAATAGAGTTCCAGCAATAATGCTTGATTTCATTAGTGGCAAAGTTATGGAGAAAAAGGTTTTCCATGCTCCCGCACCCAGGTCCCTGCTCGCTTCTTCAATATATGGGCTTATCCCTATAAAGCTATTCACACATGTCCGAACAACATATGGCAAAATAATAACGATATGTGCGAATACTAAGGTTACGAAATTCTGTGGGCTGTTCGTAAAGTAGTAAAAAAACTGTAACAGAGCCAATCCTAAGAAAATTTGAGGAAGCAAGAGAGGGGATGAAATAAGATTCATCACAATCCCCTTTCCTTTAAAAGTATTCCTTGCTAAACCGTAAGAAGCAGGAATACCGATTAATATTGCTAAGAGTGTTGCTGCACCGGATAATTTGAAGCTATATAGGAAGGACTCTACATAAGAAACATCTTCAAAAAGCTTTTGATACCACTTTAATGTAAATCCTTGGCCAGGGAAGCTTAAATAGTTTAGTTCTGTAAATGAAACATTAATTAAAACCAATAGAGGGAAGGCTAGGAATAGAAAAAGGAAACAACCCACAATCCACATAAATGTTTTAGAGATCAACGTCTTCCCTCCTCAACCCAGTCAGATCTTAATAAATAATGATTCAGTCCAATAATCAGGAAGCTAAAGATTAAGACTGCAAAAGCAACAGCTGAACCAAACTGATAATTAAACACTTGCATCATCTGTTCATAGATAACAGTAGCAATTAATTGAACTCTTCCTCCAGAAAGCATGGCAGGTGTTACGTATGCACTGATAGCTAAAGAGAAAACCATAACACTTCCAGCTAAAATACCCGGGACTGTCAGTGGGAGAGTTACTTTTATAAAAGTTTGTAAAGGGCTTAGTCCTAAATCGGCAGCAGCCTCTTCAAATCTAGTATCTATATTTTCTAAAACTGTTGTTATAGATAAGATCATAAAAGGAGCTAAGATATACACCAAGCCAATTATGATTCCCGTTTCGTTATACAAAAGTTTTATCGGCTCAGAGATGATACCAAGCCCCATTAAGGATTTGTTGATAAATCCGTTATTCCCCAAAATCACCATCCAGCCAAATGACCTGACAACTGCACTTGTAAATAATGGGGAAATGATCAGGATATAAGCAATTCTTTTCAACATCTTTTTCTTAATATATTTGGTTGTAAAGTATGCGATAAAATAACCGATTACCAGAGTAATGAAAGTTGCAATTAAAGAAATTTTTAAAGATCGGAACGTAATGGACAAATAGTGTTGATCTTGAAAATATAAAAGATAATGCTGGAATGTAATACTTCCGTTCTCATCCAAAATAGAATTATTAAGGACAACAATTAAAGGAAGAATGAAAAATCCCAATAGAATTAAGACAGACGGAGCCAAAAGAAGAACGATAGTTTTTTTTGACATAGCTGTTCACCCTTACTCTATTCGTTTAAGTAAATTAAAAACGGTTTCAATAATAAGCTCCACTTTATCATATTCAATTTTTTCTATTGTATCTGTTGGACGGTGATAGTCTGGCAACCTCCAAAACATGAGCAGTGCTGTTGGAATACCTTCTAGATGGAACATCCATTCATCTGCTCCAGCCTTAGGAGTATCAACATCAACTTCAAAATCACTTCTCTCATAAGCCCCGGATTCTCTAAAACTATCATTTACTTTTTGACGAAAATCTTCTGGTCCAACCCATGACCAAATCTTGTCTCCTGCACTAATTTGGTCAAGATTAATTACAGCTGCCACTTCATCAAGTCTTCCTCTCTCTTTTAAATCATTCACATAATAGTCTGCACCGATAAAACCGACTTCTTCATTGGAAAATGCAATGACATCAACATCAAATGGAAAATCATAATTTTCACTGCGTAGTCTTCTCGCAATTTCAATGATTCCAGCTATACCTGAACCATTATCATAAGCCCCAGGAGTGTTTAATGTAGTATCAGAGTGAGCGCAAATAATTACCTTTTTCCTATTTGTGGTGTTTTTAGATTTGTATGGATGACTAATAATATTTGCAGATTTACACTCCTTTATATTTCCCTCCACTTTTACAAACACTTCAATTTCATGACCTTCATTTAGAAGTTCCTGTACATGAAGATGATCCTCAAAGCTCATAACTACTGCAGGAATAGGGAATTTTGATCTTGGATTCAGTAATGCAATCGGATCGCCACCGCTATTTACAACAATTTGTGCTAAAATTTCGCCTTCTGCGCCTAAGACGTTGTAACAAGGCATATCATAAACGCCAGGTATCAATCCTTTTATCCCATGATATGTAAGTTTCCCACTAATTCCAGTACTAGGTGTGGACCCAGAAAATAATAGATAGGCTGTTTTTAATACTTTTGATATTGGATATAGAATCTCAAGTTCAGGCGATCCTTTAGGCTCCCAACCAATAAAAGGATAAACTTGCTTCTCAGCTTCTACTCCTATTTCATTAAGGCGTTGATAAATGTAGTCTGTCCCTTTCCATTCACCTTCTGTACCAGCAAATCTTTGCCCTACTTCCTCGCTTAAAACTCGAATAGTTTCTTTGATTTCCTCACGAACATTTGTAGATTTAATATCATTCATTACAACCCTCCTATATGTTCGAAGTTATTTGTTCTGAAGGCGTATTATCTTCCATTACAACTTTTGCATAATCTGTAATTCCACTTAAATGTTTGATAAATACTTCTTCAACCAGTTCCGGATCTCTTCTGCATAAAGCCTCATATATTTCTAAGTGCTCCTTAATGGATCTTTCTACTAGATGAGGTCTACTTAAAAAGGAATGTCTAAAATGAACTATATAATCATGTAAATTTTCTAGAATATTAACTAATCTGATTAAGCCAGAGGTTTTGATTATTTCCGCATGAAATAAGTCATGGACCTTCATAAGTTCATCAACTCTACCTTGTTGAAAGTAGACTTCTGACAGATCTAGATAGCTTTTTAATTTCAATAGCTGATCGTCGGTGATTTTTGTTGCTGCAACTTTAGCTGCTGTAGGCTCTAATAAGGAACGAATGAGGATAATTTCATTGATGGATTCTAAGGATATTCCTTTGACTAGGCTGTGTGTTCTCGGGAGTATTTCAACTAATCCTTCTTGTTCTAATCGTTGAATAGCCTCTCTGACTGGAGTTCTACTTACTCCTAAGTTCTTAGCTAGATCCATTTCTACTAATCTTTGTCCATTTTTTAGTTCACCATTAATTATCTTTAATCTGAGTTGATTAAAAACTTCCGAAGCAATAGAAACAGATTTAATTTTATCTAACTTCATCTCAATTATTAACCTCCTTCCATTTTCGTATTGAATTCATTATACGACATATTGTATACAATCTACAATATATTTTTCTAAATATTTTCAAAACACACAAAATACTAAATAAACATAATCATTAATCATATTATAAAAATGCTATTTGAAAGAAAAAGAGTATCATGTCCTACTATATTAAATCATGCAGCATGCCCCTCTAAACTAGGCTTAGCTGCGGGGCATTCATCTGCTTCGGACGACCTTGCGAAATAATCTTTAGATTATCACGGCACGGGTGAACTTCGCAGCTTTTTCGGAACCATGTTGAATTTCTCTGAATTAAGTTTGAAACCTAATAAAGCCTATTCGAATAAGCATACCGCCAGGGTCAAGCTGACAAAATCACATACAATTTGATACTAGAAATAATCAAATCTTTATAACTAAATGGAATTTTAACTAGCTAAGTTTAGTAAATGGGGAAAAATGTATAAAATGATTTCAAAACCAAGCTTTTTCATCAACTTTCCCACAAAATAAAAAACACTCACAAACATTGATGTATCAAAATTTGTGAGTGCTTTATCGTTTCTAAATATAAATCGTTTTTACCTAGAAATACCGGTGGTCGGAGTTGAACGGACACACCTTACGGAACACACAGGAGGCCCCGCAGCTAAAATGGGGAAAACTCATCACATATTAATTGTTTTGCTAAATCTCTATTAATTGAAAAATCAATGGAACTCCCATTTTTCATGGTTCGCACCTCCAAATATACTTTATCCAACAAATTACGACATACTTCTTTAATTCCCCTTTAAAAAAACCTTGTAGATTTAATGATAAGTGGTATTTTCCTTCGTATTTAAATGCTACTATCCCAATTTAAATAAAATTACTTGGGAACAACACCAATAATTACCTCAACAGGATAAAATAACTATTATCTATTGTTTTTCTACCGTAATCATTTAATAATAGAATAAGAGAAATATGTAGGAATGAATGTTAATGAAAGTGAAGTGGATAAGGTGTTAAAAGGGCTTCTTGATAAAATATTTAAACCAACCCAGCAGACATCTCAAGAAAAGATTCATAACATAAGCCAGGCTGATGTCGAGGCAATAATAGATGCAAAACTTAAAGAACATGCAGCAACTATTCAATCTACCAATGAAAACCAGCAAAATGAAAAACAGACAGCCAATCGGGATGATTACAAATTAACAGCCAAACAAATGGAGTTTGCTCTTTCTCTAATTGGCAAAGTCAGTAATGAATTTAAGCTTGCAATTGACCCATCTGAATTAACTGTAAAGGACTTGAATAGGCTCATTGCCTATCAAAGATATGGAAATAAGGGGACATTGATTAATCTAGTAAAAAATGGTGTTTTGAAAAAAGTTTAACCATAAAAAATATCCCCTGGTTCGGATTCCAGGGGATTCAAGTATTTAAATATTATAAAGGAGTTTTTAGATGGTTTTGGAAAATAAGACAGTTTCTTAAATTAACGTGAAACATAATCTCAATTGACTATATACCGTGATGGTCCTTTAAAGACCTCTTTGACATGCCATCCAAGAAATGAATCATTC
>NZ_JBALPC010000197.1:7274-10168 GCF_036965225.1 Bacillus sp. JJ1474
CCATGATATTTCATAACCCATTCTTCAAAACCATCACCGCCATTGGCATATTCAGAGACTAGGAATTTTCTGTCGTGGTTTATTGTAAAAATACCACGATCGAACAGCTTATGATGCAAGGAACACAGTGCAATACCATTCTCTTCTGTATCTGGTCCGCCAGCCTGGCGCCACTTAATATGAGCTGCCTCAGTCCCTACTAGATGATTCCCTAATCGTACGTTAAAACCACAAACTGCACACCGGTATTCATAAGCTTTGAGCACACGTTCTCTGAACTTAGGGTCACGGCTGCTTCTTTTTCCAACGGTAAAATCTAGCCCAATAGAATCAAGAATGTCTTCATGCAAGGTTTCCGGGAAGTGAGCATCGAGTACTGTTTCAGCCACTTCCTTCTGTAACTGAATATCATTTTTTAATAGTAAATATATCTCTGTTTTAAACCCTGCAGAGATTTGTTTATCGATTAGTTGTTTATTCGTGAATTTACTAGTATTTATTGGCTGTGAGAGGTCCCAGATACCATCATTTACTAATCTCACAAATGGCTGCTCTGGATGATATGAACTTCTAAGCGGACCAAATTCTACTAATAGCTCCTTTAATTTTTCTCTAGCTTTATTATATGGGATAAGACGGTGACTCTCTTTTTGCATATCCCCAATTGCATACAAAATCAAGAGAGGTTTATGTGGAGCACGTTGATCCCCTTTTTTCCAAATCGATAATTGATTTAATCGATTAATTAATTCATTCCTATTTATTTTCACCATGTCCCCTCCACTTTACAATAGAAGGTATATTCACACTAGCTAGTCTTTTCCCCAGACTTCTTAACAGTCTGTCGTTCCATATTAATCTCATCAAAATATTTCGTATACTCCGATTCTCCGGAATAAGATAAGCATAGGTATTCCTTCGCCCTTGTCATTCCAATGTATAATAGAGATGCTTCGCGCTCTTTATCATCTTCCAAGGTAAACGGCATGTTATCTATATTTACAATAAAAACTGCCTGAAAATCTAAACCTTTGCTGCTGTCAATTGTGCTAATTTTGACAGAATCCTCTTCTCGTTCAAACTTCCGCTTGGACTCACTATTTTCAGTTAGCCAGTAATACTTAACGCCCTCCTGATCAAGGGCTCGCTTTAAAACATCGATGTAATTCATTTGATATGTCTTTTTCACCCGATAAAGAATCAGCATTTCAGAAAAAGGAACTTTGTATTGATCATGCAGCTTTTGAATTTGCCGTACCACAATTTTTGCCTCTTTAAAAAAACTGTCAGTTTTGACTATGGCTGGTTCTACACCTTTTCTTCTAGTACTTTGAGGTGCAATGATTTCCCCTTCGTGCTCCTTATTAACGACCTTATTTTTAAGAGCAGAATGCTTTTGATAAAAATCCCATGCAAATTTCACAATCTGAGCTGTATTACGATAATTAATACTTAATACCTTAGATCTTCCTTTAAAGCTCAAACCTGTGTCCTGCACATAACTGCGCTTCCGTTTGTATATAGTTTGTGCTCTATCCTCAACCAATAAGAGGGATTTTGTATCCGGATTCAGCAATTGACTGACAAGACCGAACCAATCTCCTTGAAAGTCCTGGCCCTCATCTATTAATATAGCATCATACATCGGTAAAATAGCTTGCCCGACTTCAAGCTTTTCAGTCATGGATGGGATAGCATCTTCTGTGATCCTTAAATCATTCTTAAGCCATGCGTGGAAATTACAGACCTGTATATTATGTATTTTTGAATCGACTTCTTGTTCTGCCGCTGAAAAATTAAAATCAAAGAGATTATCAGGCTCATTCATCATATGATGAATCATTTGCTCAATACTTCGGGCAAGAGAAATGTTATAACATAATATTAAAATCTTCCAATCCGGATGATCTTTTGCCAGCATCTTTGCCCGGCTGGCAAGTATCAATGTTTTTCCGCTCCCCGCCACTCCGCGAATCAAACGATTTTTATCCCCTATTTGCTTCGCCAGCATTTCCTGGTGAAGGTCCATTGCCTTAATATCATGCAATGACAAAAGCAGCTGATCTTGGTATGGAACTGGTTGCTTAAATTCAGCACTAATGCGTACCTCCGGAAATAAATGATAGCGGATTGCATCCAGTTCTTCCTTTCCTAATGGAGCGGGCAAACGATAAGGGACAATGAACATATTAGAGATTTTTTCAAATAAATTTTCTTCTGAAAAAGCTTCCTTATCTGGATCAATCTCATCCCGAGTTAAACAAAGGGACGGCTCAACCACGGAATACAGCCCGTTTTCAATAAAGTCTTTCTGGAAAAGCCGAGTGAACACTGTCCCAAAACCATAAGGAAACTTTAGCTGGAATTGATACTTCCCTTCTAGATGAACCAAATTGCGATCTTTCTTCAATGCATCTACGATATGAAACACATTCTCGCGTGCCTGCTTTAACGGACTTTTCGTTTTCGTTTGAACCCCTGATGAAGTAACCAACGTCCATTCATCTTGATTAATTTGAAACAATGTATTCTTTGTATAATCTTTTACTTCCAATACTAATAACCCGAGATCTGGACCTATAATCACAAAATCTGGACGCTTACCATGTATCTCGGGCTCATAATACACTATATAGTCATCAGGCAAATAACTCTTTAATGTTCGAAAAAGCAGTCTCTCGCCAGCAGTCGCAGTCGAACGAATAGTTTCTGGAATTGTAAAGGCCACTCTAACCACTCCACAATCTGAGGTTTTCTTACATTATACTACAAAAGGAGTAGGAATTTTACATATATTGGACTATGAATGACTTTATTAGGCCACCCAAATAGTAAATTATTGATTATAAAGTTAATATCATGAAAATTATTTTGAAATATGAAAAATTAATCAT
>NZ_JBALPC010000198.1:0-1663 GCF_036965225.1 Bacillus sp. JJ1474
ATAATAAAGAGATTGCTGAAGACTTGACTCAAGAAGCTTTTATCAAAGCATTTAGAAGTCTAGACCAATTCAATGGAGAGTCTCATATGTTTACTTGGTTATTTCGTATTGCCAGAAATGTGACGATCGATTTTTTACGAAAAAAGCGGTTGTACCAATTTTTTTCAATAGATAAATATCAATTCGAGTCTGAAAAGCAATCACCATTAGAAATTGTACTTAAAGGGGAGAATATTACAATTCTTTACGAGGCCATTAGAAAATTAAAGATTAGCTATCGGGAAGTGATTATTTTAAGAAAGATCAAAGAGTTTTCCATAAAGGAGACCGCTGAAATTTTAAATTGGAATGAAAATAAAGTTAAAATTACAACTTTTAGAGCAATGGCAGCGTTAAAAAAAGAATTACTAAAACGGAGGGTTAGCCATGAGGAAGTTATCTGAATATGATCATTCTTTTCAGGAATTGAAGCATATACCTCGCTCAAATCAGCAAAAACAATTAAGTTTACTGAAAATCTTGGATGAGATGAATAAACAAACAAAAGGTACGAAAAACCTTTTTCCACAAATATTAACTATTTCAGTTTCGTTTGCTGCATGTGTTTTATTTGCCTTTATTTTTTTACATCAATCAGATCTAATCCAAACCTCAAGTATGATCAATACAATAGAAAATAATTCAATTATTCAAATGACATTATCCCCTGCAAAGTCAAAACATACATTTACTCAGAAAGAGGGGGGGAATCAAAAGGATATTTACTTTATTGAAGATGATGACTGGAATCATACTTTTAACAAATTAATAAAAAATGCTCAAAATGTTTCTTATGAGCCTCGAACTGTGCCGTTATATGATCTGCTTATTACTTTAGAAAATCATGAAACGGTAAAAATAAAGGTATGGGCAGAGGAAGGATTAGTCTATTTAAAAGAATTAGAACAAGAAAAATTTTATCTTTTATCTAGGGATAATAGTACAGTTTTTATTAATAAAGTAAATTCCATTCATGAATATGTCGAAACGCCTTTGGAATAGAAACCATTACAAAAAACGAAGTCCATTTTTAGGAGGACTTCGTTTTTTACATCCGAGTTTAATGGAATTTCTATTGAGCACGGCATATATTACTCCAAAATCCTTCGATACAAACCTTATATCTCGGAACATTGCCATCTCCTCCGCCGTAAGCATATTTTGTGCAGTACCAGCAAAGGGGCTCCCCATTAGTTGATTCATCATCGTTAAGACTGTTTATTGTTGCGTCTGGCCCATCGAACTTTAAATTTGATTTCTCTTCAATTGTGGTGAATACTTGTCCAGCTTTGATGTTTTCTGAATCTACACCTTCTGCATTAAATGGCTTTATCACATCGTTTTGTGATGCAAAAGCTTGAGTAGTTACTACGAGCATTAAAATTAGCAGAATGACAATACTCCTTTTCATACTAAATTCCCCCTTATATATTCGATTAATAGTAGAATAACTTATTTTTCCAATTAAGAAATGGTTCGAAACTAGTAAATACCTTTAGTGCTTAATAACTAACTATTATGAAACATCTCATTAAAATGAATATATGCTATTGGTTTTTCCTGCTTATTCCTTTCATTCCATGGAAAATATTAAGGAGTGTTGACTAGGACTAAAGTATGTTAC
>NZ_JBALPC010000199.1:0-1496 GCF_036965225.1 Bacillus sp. JJ1474
AAATTAGTTAAATAGGCGAAAATTCTAATGTCAAAATTTCAAACAATCAGTAAGTGTTTCATTAATTGTATTACTTCAACTTCTTCTACGACAATTACGGGTGCAAATTACATAAAAAATTCTTCAACTCATTTAAACTATCATCTACTTTCTATTATAAAAAACGATATGATGGAATCAATATTAGAAAATGTGCCACACTTAAGTCTTGTAAATAGATGGATTGTACAATTAAACTGCTTCTGCTTACGGGCCTTCGTAACCAGGCCATTACCAAATTGAAAGTGGGAAACATTAATTTGGAAGAGGGTTTGATTATTTACAATCAAAAAATTAAGAATTCGAAAAACAAGATGCAGGTGTTGCCACTTCCACCTCTTTTATTGCAAGAACTACGGAAACACGTAGAAGAAATGAAACTGAATGATGACGATCCACTTAGTTATGTGATTAAGGGTTACCCGCTTAAAAATAAGCAGTTGAATGCTGCGGTCAATAAAGTGAATGAATTTCTGAATTGGAAAGGAGAAGAGAGGATAACTCCTCATGGTTTTCGATATACGATTGCCACACTCTTAGATGAACAAGGAATGTCAGTCGAAACCATCAATTGGACACAGCTCTGGGGCCAACGTTGAACTTTATCTTAGAACACATAAACGAAAAATCCAACAGATCAAAGAGGAATTGACCAAAATTGAATTAGAATTAGAACAAAGTGTTACAGAAGAAAAGGGTGATTTCCCATCCATAGACCACGAGGAAATGGGGAAGAGAGGTAATAATGATTTATTAGCAGGACTCCCATTTTCAGAAGACTTTATTTTAGAACTTTCGAAGTCAAATCCAAAATTATTAGAAAGCTGATGATAGAGCATTACAAACATCAAAACATTAAATAACGGCCATAACAAATCTTCTATGACAGAATAAAACGACAGATTAATTTCTGTCGTTTTTTCATCAATAATTAATTATATTATAACCACAAATTTGTTTTTTTCTGTTCAACTTCTATATGAGTGTACTTTTACTAGTCCTAGCAAGGTTTTCATGCCCTATAAATCTGTATTTCTTTATTTTCTTGTAACAGTAAGGTAGCAAACGTTTGTCTTAAATGATGCAAAAAAAAGCGATGAGCGGGTAATCCAGCTCTTCTAATATACAGATTGAAATACATTTACAGAAATCCCTTTACAAAAATAGCACTAAATTATCATTTCGATATAGTTATTTTAGATAAAAATGCAAAAAAAGCGGCGTATCACAAAAATATTATTATATTAATATAATTTTATATTGGACATAAAATCAAAATTCTGCCGCTTTTCTAATTCCAATTTTAATATTAGCTTATTAAGAAACTATTTATCGATTTTTCTTTTGTTCAAAATCGATATGAGTATACATACTAGTTGTAGCAAGGCTTTCATGTCCTAATAACTCTTGTAAGGTTCTCAAATCCACTTTATCTACCTTTTCTTGTAACAGTAAGG
>NZ_JBALPC010000200.1:0-4017 GCF_036965225.1 Bacillus sp. JJ1474
ATCCTATACAATAATAAATAAATTATTCTAAATTGTATAAAAATATTTTATCATTTGGTATAACTAGAGAATAAGGTAATTTTGTTTGAAAATTATTCATTTTTAAATAATTTTTGAGTGAATAGTAACAGGAGAGGGGGAACTAGTTTTGTTAGAGGAAAATAAAGTTTGGAATGAAAATGAAGCAATTCTTCACTCTTTGCGAGATGACATTTTAGTAACGGATACCGATGGAATGATTTTAAAGGTTAGTGAAGCAACGGAAGCCATATACAATATGAAGTCAAATGAAATGGTTGGCCGGTCGGTTTATGACCTAGAAAAAGAGGGGGTGTTTACCCCACTTTTAACACCAATGGTTATTAAAGAAAAGAAGAAAATTACGTTTGTTCAAACAACCATGGAAGGGAAGAAGCTGCTTGTTACAGGCATTCCTGTATTTGACCCGAATAATAAGCTTGTTCGGATTGTTAGTTATTCTCATGATGTGACAGAACTGCTTAACATGAAGAAATACTTAACGGACATGGAGGACGAAATGGAGAGAGTGAAGGGGGAGCTCGAAATCCTTCGCAATCTTCATTACACAGACGGCATGATTGCCACATGTGACGAAATGAAAAAGGTTCTTCACCTAGCCTTACAGGTGGCTGAAATTGATGTAAATGTGCTGCTTCTTGGTGAATCAGGAGTGGGTAAATCTCACATTGCTAACTTTATTCATAAAAAGAGTAATCGAAACAAAGGGCCCTTTATTGAAGTGAATTGCGGTGCGATCCCAGAGTCGCTTTTTGAGGCAGAGTTTTTCGGGTATGAATCAGGTGCTTTCACTGGCGCAAATACGAAAGGAAAGGTAGGGCTGGCTGAGCTTGCTAATGGTGGAACGCTGTTTTTAGATGAGATAGGCGAGCTGTCACTAGCCAATCAAGTAAAAATACTCAAGTTCATCCAAGAGAAGCAGTTTTACCGAGTTGGCGGCACGAAAATGCGAACCGCAGATTTTAGAATGCTAGCTGCCACTAATCGAAATTTGGAGGAAGCTGTGGAAGCCGGAACGTTTAGAAAGGACCTTTTCTTCCGGTTAAATGTTGTTCCAATTACAATTCCACCTTTAAGGAAGCGTCCGACCGATATTATTCCCTTAATTGATTATTTTCTTAAGTTTTTTTCGGAAAAGTATAATCGTCCCCGAAGTCTGGATGAAGGCGTTATTCATGTATTGTTGTCCCATGAATGGAGAGGAAATGTACGAGAGTTGATTAATTTAATGGAAAGGCTTGTGGTCACTTCATCTAAACACCTGATTGAAATGGAAAACCTCCCTCATCATTACAGAAAATCAGTCTCAGATGTTCCTTCCTTTGATGACAGAAATCAGACACTTACCGAGATTCTGGAGAATGTGGAAAAGCAAGTACTTATCAAAGCAAGGCAACGTTATAAAACAACAACGCAAATGGCTAAGGTGTTAGGCATAAGTCAGCCATCTATCGTTAGGAAAATCAGAAAGTATGGAATCAAATAAAAGTGGCACAATTCTTGCAAAGTAATTTAGTAGAAAAACATGTAATTTTCAAAAAAAGAGGGGGAAGATTTGATGAAGAAATGGTTGATGATTGTATGTTCATTTATGCTGCTACTCGCATTAGCAGCCTGTGGAAAAGAAGAAGCAGCGAATAAGGCTGGTGGTGAAAAGTCCTCGCAGCCGTTAAGAGTAACTCTTCCGACTTGGACAGGATATGGACCGCTATTTTTGGCAAAAGAAAAGGGCTTTTTTGAAAAAAACGGTGTAAATGTTGAGCTTTCAATTATTGAAGGATTAGGCGAACGGAAACAAGCACTAGCAGGCGGAAAAATTGATGGCATGGCAACGGCATTAGATGTGCAAGTAGCATTAGCGGCTGCAGATATACCTGTACGAGTGGTATGGCTACTGGATGATTCATATGGCGGGGATGGAATTCTTGTTAAAAATGACATTCAAGACGTGAAAGACTTAAAAGGCAAACAAGTAGCATTTGAAGTTGGTTCCACAAGCCACATGCTTGCTTTAACAGCGCTGAAGCAAGGGGGATTAACGGAAAGTGATATTGAAGTCGTGCAAATGTCAGCTGGGGATGCTGGTGCAGCGTTTGCGGCGGGCAAAGTTGATGCAGCTATTACGTGGGAGCCTTGGTTAACAAAAGGGGCAGAAGCGAACGGAAAAGTCTTGTTAACGACTAAAGATCTGCCGGGTATTATCGTTGATACTATTAGCTTTAAAGAGGATATTATTAAAAACCGTCCAGAAGATGTAAAGGCTTTTGTTAAGGCAATGGGAGAAGCAATGGATTATTGGAAAGAGAATAAAAAAGAAGCAAATGAAATTATGGCGAAAGGCTTGAACATTGATGTTGCAGAATTCGAAGCAACGGAAACAGGCTTGAAATTCATGACAAAAGAAGATAATGAAAAACTATTTGGCTCAGAAAGCAGCAAAGGGTCCATCTATCAATCAACAGAGAATGCCATCAAGTTTTATTTAGAGCAAAAATTGATTGATAAAGAGCCGAAAGCAGAAGACGTCCTTAACGGAAGCTTTGTATCGAATCAATAAACTTAAAAAAAGAATGAAGAGGCATAACTTAGTACCTCTTCATTCACTCAAATAGATCGATAGACAGGGGGATATAAATGGGGGGAAATTGGTTTACTCCTAAAAAAGAAATACCAAAGACGATTTATACTTCAGCAGGATTTATAATATTTGCTCTTGTTTTTGGGATCTGGTCAGCATTGAGCTATGGCGGGATTGTGAATCCTTTATTTTTACCCACGCCTACTAAAGTATTAGCAACAGCTATAGATTTATTTGTCAATGGCGAAATCCTTTCTGATATCGGAATTAGTTTTTCTAGGGTTTTGGCGGGATTTCTAATTGCAGCTATCATTGGGATACCTTTAGGAATTTTCATGGGGTCGCTGCGAATTATTGAAGGAGCCTTTGAGCCGATCATTGGTTTTATTCGTTATATGCCTGCTTCTGCATTTATTCCTTTATTAATATTGTGGATCGGTCTTGGTGAAACCGAAAAAATGTCAGTTATTTTTTTAGGAACGTTTTTTCAGCTCACGCTTATGGTGATGGATGTGACAAAAAACGTTCAAAACGATTTAATTGATGTTTCCTATACGTTAGGGGCTAAAAAGGGACAAATTTTTAGCAAAGTCATATTGCCGGCTTCCTTGCCGGGAATTGTCGATACCCTTCGCATAACGTTTGGATGGGCGTGGACTTATTTAGTCGTTGCAGAGATTGTCGGGGCATCTAGTGGTTTAGGATATATGATTATGCAAGCTTCCCGTTTTCTGAAGCCAGAAAAAATTATCGTTGGAATCCTGATTATCGGTTTGCTAGGGCTGATAACAGATTTATTGTTTAAAGCCATTTACCGAACTTCGTTTTCTTGGATGAGAAAGGATGGTTACTAATATGGGAACACCGAAGTTGGAAATCAGTGAAGCGGGAACATTCGATCCGAAGATTCTTCCTGATACGAAACCGTCAAAGCTGGAAATAAGAGATGTTGGGAAAATCTTTAAAACGAGAAGCGGAGAAACAACAGCCTTGGAAAAAACCTCTTTTACCATTGATGATGGGGAATTTGTAACCATCTTAGGGCCTTCGGGGTGCGGGAAATCAACGGTATTGCGCATCGTGGCCGGCTTAGAGGAATCGACATCTGGAACTGTTCTTCTTGATGGGAAGGAAATTAAGGGGCCAGGACCTGACCGTGGAATGGTTTTTCAATCATACACATTATATCCATGGTTGAATGTGAAGGAAAATATTACATTTGGGTTAAAGCTTAAGGGGGTCTCGCAAAAAGAGCGGGATGATGTGGCACGGCATTATTTGCAATTAATTGATTTAGAAGGGTTTGAGAAGCATTACCCGATCCAACTATCAGGCGGAATGAAGCAGCGTGTCGCGATTGCCCGCGCATTGGCGAACGATCCGAAAATATTATTAATGGA
>NZ_JBALPC010000200.1:4071-10509 GCF_036965225.1 Bacillus sp. JJ1474
TTTATTTATTACCCATGATGTTGAGGAATCTATCTTCTTAGCGGACTCTGTTTATGTCATGACGGCAAGGCCAGGGCGTTTAAAGAAAAAGGTTCAGATATCACTCGATAGACCGAGAGAGTTTAGCGTGAAGGGAACTGCAGAGTTTGGAGCTTACAAAGAGGAATTATTGACGCTCATTCGAGAAGAAAGTTTAAAGATTAAATGACAGATTGTTTATTTTGAAGAGTCGAATTAGAATGTGGAGGTCAATTATATGGAGAATAAATGGGCTCATCTCATGAATAATATGCCAAACCGGCTTGCGCCAAGTATGGCTAAGGATCACCCAAACCTTCCAGTTGTAAAAGAAGAAGGCTGCTATTATTACGGGGCGGATGGCAGGGAATATCTTGATTTTACGTCTGGAATTGCAGTAACGAATGTTGGACATCGCCATCCGAAAGTCGTTCAAGCGATTAAAGATGCAGCTGATAGTTTAGTGCATGGACCTTCGGGTGTCATTATGTATGAATCCATATTGCGATTGGCTGATGAATTGGCAGATATTCTACCAGGCGATCTAGATTGTTTTTTCTTTTCTAACAGTGGGGCAGAAGCGATTGAAGGAGCAATCAAACTGGCGAAGTACGTAACGAAGCGTCCTTATGTCATTTCATTTACAGGCTGTTTCCATGGCCGCTCATTAGGTGCGTTAAGTGTAACGACTTCTAAAAGTAAATACCGAAAATTTATGCAGCCATCAGGACTAACGTATCAAATTCCATATGCAAATACTAAGGACTGCCCTCCAGGTTCTGATCCTGAAGCCTATGTCATTGCTCAATTGGAAAAAAACTTTGCCGCATTATTTAGTCATCAAGTTACTCCCGAAGAAGTAGCATGTGTGATTCTAGAACCTGTTCTTGGGGAGGGGGGCTATATTGTTCCTCCAAAAGGATGGCTGAAAAAGGTACGTGAAATATGTGATCGCCATCAAATCTTACTTATTTTTGATGAAGTCCAAACGGGTTTTGGGCGAACAGGAGAATGGTTTGCCGCACAGACTTTTGGGGTTACACCAGATATTATGGCCATTGCAAAGGGCATTGCTTCAGGTCTCCCTCTAAGTGCGACCGTTGCTTCTAGTGAATTAATGAAGCAGTGGCCACTTGGAAGTCATGGGACGACATTTGGAGGCAACCCAATTGCTTGCTCTGTTGCCTTAGCAACATTAGAAGTATTAAAAGAGGAGAATCTTCTTGATAACACAAAACGGATGGGCAGGTACGCGGTCGAGAAGCTTGAACAAATGAAGGATCGACACAGTGTCATAGGAAGTGTCCGGGCTGTAGGGTTAATGATTGGAATTGAAATCATTCATCCAAAAACCGGGGAGCCGAATGGAGAGGGATTATTAAAAATTCTTGATTTAGCGTTAGAAAAAGGGGTACTTTTCTACCTTTGCGGAAATCACAGCGAGGTCATCCGAATGATTCCTCCGCTAACCGTCACAAAGGAACAAATCGATAAAGGATTACGAATTCTTGATGAGTCTTTGACAGAGTATGAAGCAACATTGATGAATGCAAGAAAAGCGTAGTTAGGATTGAGAGACTGACTCTATATGGGTCAGTTTTCTTTTTTTTTGAAAATGGGGTATTAGCTATTTTGCAGTCCAAGCTTTAGTTGTTAATAGTCATCTAAAAGTTCTATTTTTCCAACTCGTCCCATATATTGAATTGAGGACGAGCGGGAGGACTGACTATTTAATGGGGAATAGACTAAAAAAAGTGGCTTTTGCCATTGGCCTAATCATCTTATTTTTTATTTTGCAATATGATTTCACAGATAATGATTCATGGGAATCATGGAACTTGCCTCTGACAGGAAAAATCATTTTGCTGGATCCCGGTCATGGAGGGCCGGATGGGGGTGCAGGTGATGATGAGGTACTTGAAAAAGACATTGCTCTCGCGGTATCTTTAAAGGTTCGGGATCTTCTCCAGCAGCAGGGGGCACTTGTTCTGATGACAAGAGAGGACGATCGGGATTTAGCTCCAGAAGGGACAAGGGGATACAGCAGAAGAAAAGTTGAGGATTTAAAACAAAGGCTGGATATGATCAATAACTCAGGGGCAGAGTTCTTTGTAAGTATTCATTTAAATTCCATTCCTTCTCCTCGGTGGAGCGGGGCCCAAACCTTTTATACTACAAAACGAGATGGAAATGCTCGATCGGCTAAGTTTATTCAAGATGAGCTTCGGCGAAATCTTGAGAATACGACTAGAAAAGCAAAAGAGCTGAACAGCGTATATATACTGAAGAATGCACAAATTTCCGGCTCTCTCGTGGAGATTGGTTTTTTATCAAACTATGCTGAGAGAGCGAACTTAAAGAAAGAGGAATATCAGAATAAAGTGGCCGCCTCCATTTATACGGGGGTTTTGCGTTACTATTCTGATGAAAAAGAATTAATAGAGACGGAATGAAAGGTGCTGTTTTGAAAAGCATCTTTTTCTTTATTAATGAGGCAATAAGGTGTGATACAATTAACAGTGAGGAATAACTGATATGGTATACTTTAATGGAAACGAATACAATAAGGCAGGTGCTTAATTTGTTAACAGAACAAAATATAAGAGAAGTCTTAAGTGGACTGCAGGAACCATTTTTACATAAAACATTAGGCGAATTAAACGCAATTGAAGAAATAAAGATTAAAGAAGAAAAAAATCATGTAAGCGTGAAGGTGCAAATTGCTAAAACAGGGACAGCAGAGCAGCTTCAGCTCCAAACTCAAGTAGTAAACCTTCTAAAAGAGGCAGGTGCGGTAACGGTTGGAATCCGATTCAGCGAGCTTCCAGAAGAAGTTTTGTCCCAATATCGCCAAGCAGCGAAAGAGGAAGATAAAGGATTGCTCTCCCCAGATAGCAAAACAACCTTTATTGCGATTGCAAGCGGGAAAGGCGGAGTAGGGAAATCGACTGTATCTGTAAACCTGGCCGTTTCTTTGGCAAGACTAGGTAAGAAGGTCGGTCTGATTGATGCTGATATTTATGGATTTAGCGTGCCTGATATGATGGGCATTACGACTCGCCCAGTCGTAAGAGGGGAAAAGATTATTCCAGTGGACCGGTTTGGGGTAAAAGTTATTTCGATGGGATTCTTTGTTGAAGATAATTCTCCGATCATTTGGAGAGGTCCTATGCTAGGAAAAATGTTAAACAGCTTCTTTAATGAAGTCGAGTGGGGAGATATTGATTACTTATTATTAGATCTTCCTCCAGGTACAGGGGATGTTGCATTAGATGTTCATACGATGCTTCCGTCTTGTAAAGAAATCGTTGTTACAACGCCACATCCAACAGCTGCTTTTGTTGCAGCCCGTGCCGGCGCCATGGCGATCCGAACACAGCATGAAATATTAGGGGTCGTTGAAAATATGTCCTATTTTGAAAGTAAGCTTACGGGCGAGAAGGAATATGTCTTCGGAAAAGGCGGAGGCGAAAAGCTGGCTGAGGAGCTTCAAACAAATGTGCTAGGGCAATTGCCGTTAGAGCAGCCTAATTGGAACGAAGAAGATTTTGCTCCATCCGTTTATGATGAGGATCATAAGCTAGGTAAGATCTATAGTGATATTGCGCAAAAGATTGTACAAACATTAGAAAAATAACAGTAAAAAAACCTCTTCCCTTAGGAAGAGGTTTTTTATGTTTGGCAGCGGGCATTATCCGCCACCGTCCCCGCTGCCCTCTGAGCCACCGCCAGCAGTTTCTTCGCTACTGCCGCCCTCTTTCCCTCCGCTTTTCTCGCCACTTTTTACTTCATTTGCAGCTTTTAAAAGAATGTCTTGAATTTTGGCTTTAAAGAGCGGGCTTTCTAAGGTTTCCTTTACAACGGTTTGCAAATGCTCACGGTATTCCTTGCTTTTTAATACTTTTGTTACGTCTTTTTCTAGTGCTGGGTCTTGTAAGACTTCAATCATCATACCGCGGTACTCCGGATCCTTCATTAAATCTTTAAGAAGCTTTTCATTTTCTTTTTTCATGCTTTTAGCAATACTTTCAGCAAATTTAGGATCCTCAAATGATTTCTTCCAGAAGTCTGTTCCCTTATCGGAAGTTAAGGTTTTTTCGATCGTCTCTGAAACAACTTTCTGATCCATGATAAGCTGCTGTTTGATTTTATCATCTTCCATTAGTTCTTTTATCGCTTTTTTACCGTCATCCGTTTTCAGAATATCGACAACCATCTTTTTGGTTTGCTCATAATCCATCTGATTGCCGCCAGTTTCACCTTGAGCACAGCCCGTCATGAGAATGATCAGCAGAATTGGCAGGAGCAAACGGAATGTCTTTATCATATTTTGAAGCTCCTTTCAGGAGAAGGTATCCTTATTTCTAGAATGAAGAAAAAGGCCAAATTTTATTCGCCTCAAAATACAATACCTAGATTTTTCAAAGCATGGTTGGTACAATCATATAGGTGAATAATTTTTACTATGGAGGAAAAATAAGTTGACTAGCCGGAATTGGGTAAAGCTGTTTCTATCCACACTTTTGGTAGGGGGATTAACTACTGGGGTTGTTGGTTTTATTGTTAGATGGAAAGAATTCGAATCTATATTTGTTCCCTTTGATTTTCTTGAAATATTATCAGTATTATTATGGTTAATTGGAGTTGGATTAATTTTTAGTATTTTGAGCCAAATGGGCTTCTTTGCCTATTTGACTATCCATCGATTCGGGTTAGGAATTTTTAAATCGCGATCTTTGTGGAATGCTGTTCAAGTTTTTCTTACTTTGTTCGTTCTATTTGATTTAGTTTATTTCCGCTATAGTGCTTTTGCTGAAGAGGGAGAAAGCATAATGCCTTATATCGGTATTGCCTTATTTATATTGGCTGCTGCTATTCTGGTAGCTTCCATTAAGGTGAAATTAACGAATAAGGATGCATTTATTCCTGCTGTTTTCTTCATGGTTGTCGTGACCACGATTGAGTGGGTTCCAGTCTTAAGGGTTAACGAGCAGAGCTGGGTATACCTTATGATATTTCCATTATTAGTATGTAACGCGTATCAGCTGCTTATTCTTCAAAAGCTTAATGAAAAATCTCAAGTACAAAGACAACAAATCTCATCAAAAGAGCCGTCCAAATAATGGGCGGCTTTTAATTAATTTCTTTAGTTTTCGTTTCGGCATTTGCAAGCATCTCAGAAACGGTCACGAGCTTTAGCCCTTTTTTATTCACATTATTTATGATTTGCGGCAAGGCTTTAGCTGTTTGTTTGGCAGAATCTGAAGCATGAAGGAGTATAATATCCCCCTTTTTTGCTCGTGAGACATTGTTGACGATTTCCTCTATACCCGGGTTCGTCCAGTCCTTCGAATCAATGCTCCAATGAACAACTGAATATCCGAGTCTATCGGCAATTTTTAGAGTCCTTTGATCGAAATGACCAGTAGGGGCGCGAACAAGCTTAATATCTTTTATGTTTAGTTTTTTAAACACTACCTGAGCCTTTGCTAAATCCTGCCTAATTTTGGCATCCTCAAGGTCTGAATAATCCTCATAATTATAGCCAAGAATGCCAATTTCATATCCTCCTTTTACGATTCTAGCCACTAAATCTGGGTGGCGCTCTGCCCATGAACCTGAAAGGAAGAAGGTGGCTGATTTAACATTTTCCTTTTGTAGAACATTAAGAATAGGTTCTGCCTTTTCGTCCCCCCATCCTATATTAAAGGTAAGGGCAAGGTCCTTTTCCCCCTTATATACAGCTCTCGGTCCATCTTTCGTTGAAAAGGCCGGCATGTAGACAATGTTCCCAATATATAAGAACCATGCAGCAAAGAAAGCGAAAACCATGATTAAAACCATTTTTTTTATTGACTTTCCATTCCAAATATAAAAGAAATTCATTTCTCTCTCACCTCGTCCAATACTCCTTGTCTCAATCTTATGCGCAGAATTTCAATAAATGAGTTTAAAAAGAAATTCATAAAATATTTTTATTTGGAAAATACTACAAAAACCAAATCAAGAGAGAGTGATATAGTGTGCTAGGAATTTTAATTAATAATAGAGAACAGAAGGAAATACAATACTTAATTAAGAGAGAAATGGATGAAATTCTGTTTGACTTAAACGATGAGCGAATTGATCATATTGTAAAAAGGGCAATGGAGGAGAGATATAAGATATTATTTTCTTTATTTAAGAGGGTAGCTTCACCAAACGATATTCTGAGATATACACGAAACATTCAGGGGAGAGAACAAAAAGGATGAAATAATATAATAAATTCTATTGACTTCTGTTTTTTTTGTTGTTATATTAATAAACGTCGCTGCTGACGAGTTGAAACAAACTCAAAAAAAGTTGTTGACACTTTAAGCAAAAGATGATAAATTTTAAAAGTCGCTTCTGGGCGATAAGGTAGTTCTTTGAAAACTG
>NZ_JBALPC010000201.1:0-7247 GCF_036965225.1 Bacillus sp. JJ1474
GCTTATAATATCGACATTATGCAGGTTGAACTTGAAGTAATGAAAAAAATGGAAAACTTTAATTATCCCCTGAAGATCCCAATGAAAATTATGCATATTATGACGGATAGGAGATCGTATAATCTGGCAAAACAAACAAAAAACCGAACTTTAAAATGGATGGAAGAAGGAATCCAAACTTCAATTTGTTATTTACTGCCTGAAAAAAAGCAAGGGATTGAATCACAAATTGTTGATTTTATGAAACAAAATGAAAGGATATTATAAAACAGCCTCTATAAATAAGATTCAAATGTTCAAGACAATATTAGTTATATTCGCAAGTTTCCATCATTCCACTATTAAACCAGGTATTTTCCTTCTGAGGGAAAATACCCAACTTACATAATCTAACAGGAAAGTAATTCGCTTATTGTACAAACTAATAATCTCTTTTCAGCAGCATGATTCAAAATAATAGGAAGTGCTTCAAGAGATGATTTTTTTGGATGCATAAGAATAATAGAGCCGTTCTTTAAATTAGGTACAATTCTGTTAATAATTTCATGGTGATCCTCGAGTTTCCAATCCAATGTATCTAAAGTCCAAAGAATAGTTTTCATTTTTTCCTTCGCAGCAGCTTCAATGACCCTTTGATCGAAATATCCATAGGGAGGAGTGAAAAAGGCTGGTTTTATTTTCAGATGTTGTTCAATTACATCATTCGTGCTTGTAATCTCATTTTTAATTTCTTCATCCGAAAGTGTGATCATATTCGGATGTGAATAGGCATGGTTTCCGATCTCATGTCCGGCAAGCTGTATCTTAAGTGCAGATTGGGGATTGTTATTGACCCATCTGCCCTCAAGGAAAAAAGTAAGCTTAATTTGATATTTCTTCAAAATCATTAATAAATCCTTTAAATATTCATTACCCCATGCAACATTGACCATAAAAGCAATTTTTCCCGAATTCAAATTACCATGATAAATAGGTATGTGTTCCACCCAATCTTGTCCTCTCTATATAATTTTAAATAAAATATGCCCCTCAATATAAAATGATTGTATTTGTTACACGACTCTTTCATACTTTTTGATGTATTTAGTCAGAATCACTATACAACTCATGGGATTAAACATATTGTGGATTAGAATGTTTGATAATACTTGTACCATTGAATGGGGACGATTTCTATGAAGGAGTTTAAGGAAATAGAAGCAGGGCTGCCCATAAAAACGAAAAAGAGTAAATACAATTATTACACCATCTGTCATGGTGAAACATTAAGTCATATTTCTAAAAAATTTTCAATACCTATTGAGCAGCTAAAAGAAGACAATCAATTAAAATCAAATTATTTATATGCAGGACAGCTAATAAAAATAAATCGAAAAGTTTTGACTGAGACAATATCCTTACCCTCGGTATTAATTTCAAATGGATTCACTAATAAAAATGAAATTTCATTGACCTTTGATGCAGGCGCAGGCGCTGAACATACAGGTGAAATATTAAACGTTTTAAAGAAACACCGTATTCAAACGACAATGTTTTTGACAGGAAAATGGGTCGAGCAATTTCCGAAACTTTCGAGACGTATAATCGAGGATGGACATGAAATTGCAAATCATTCATACAGTCATCCAGACTTTACAAAAATTCCATCTGATAAAATGACAGAAGAATTACAGAAAACTGAAGAGTGCTTCGAAAAGCTTCTCGGTACAAAAGGAATACCGTTATTCCGGCCGCCATTTGGAGCATGGAATAAATCTGTTCTTGAAACAGCTGGAAAGAATCAATTTCCATATACTGTTTATTGGAGTATTGATACGATTGATTGGAAAGAAACGTCAAGTGATGAAATAGGAGAAAGAATCATGACAAAATCAACAGGAAATGACATCGTCCTTGCCCATTTAAATGGAAAATCCACGGCAAAAGCAATGGAAGTTGTAATACCAAAATTATTAAATAAAGGACTCCAAATTGTTAAAGTAAGTGAGATGTTAAAAGAAACCAGGTGAAAGTAGGTGATTTTATATGAGAATTTTATTTTTAGAAAGCGATCCGATGTGGATTTATGGCCTGCCAAACGGATTTTCGGACGCTGGGCATGAAGTGATGGTATCCGGTCCGCTAATGGACTGGAGTTTAGAAGAGATGATTACAAGCTTTAAACCTGACTTGATTTTTACGATGGGGCACACGAGAGAACATTCAAAAGAAAGGAGGTTATTAATAAAAAAGCATGTAGCCCACTTAGGAATTCCTCATATTTATTGGGCTACAGAAGACCCCGGATACACTCTCACTTTTTCACTTCCGCTAATTGAAACAATTCAACCCGATTTTATCTTTACCATTTGCCCTCATCGTGTCAATTTTTATAAAGAAAAAGGTTACAAAGCAGCTCATTTAGACTTTGGCTATCACTCAAAAGTACATTTTCCAACAGAAATAGATTCTAAATACGATGTCTCACTTGCATTGGTGGCAAATGGATACCCGATGCTTTATAAAAAAAACCCCCTAAATTACAGGTTTGAAGCATTGAGAAATCTTTTAAGCCCTTTTATAATGGAAAATCTTCGAATTGATTTTTGGGGACGTTATTGGCACTTTATGGGCCATATTATTGGCAAGGAGATTCCTAAACATTGGAATCATGGTTTTTTACCATATATAGAGGCAAATAAAGTATACAGTTCCGCAGATATCCTTTTAGGTGTACAAAATATGGACTCACAAGTGACACAAAGGACATATGAAATATTAGGCTCAGGCGGGTTTCTGCTAACAAATGATACTTCTAAAATTCGAAGTCTTTTCACACCTGGTCAGGACCTTATTGTGACTTCCTCTCCCGAAGAAACAATTAAATTAGTAAAGCATTTTTTAGCCCATCCGGAGGAGCGTCTTGAAATAAAAAAGGCAGGCATTGAGGCAGTAAAGAAATATTCTTATTTAGAGCGAGCTAAGTATATTCTAGAAACAATTACGAAAGCAGGGCTTATTTCAAAGGAAAAGGCTGCCCCAAGTATAGGTAACTGGGTTTATTACCTTGACATTTTGCAAGCAAAATATGAAATTCATATCTTTAAGCCGAAGGAAAGCCTGCGGTATATTTCGAAAAAATACAGAGTGAGTGTAAAACAAATTAAAAAAATGAATAAACTGGCAACAGATATTATTGATGTGAAGGATTATATAAAAATAAGAGAAAGGTAGAATATAAAGGTGGAAGATGAATGCGAGTTCTTTTTATTGATAGCGGTAACCTCTGGCCACATACATTGCCAAAGGGATTTCATGCTAATGGACATGATGTAATGATTTCGGGCCCCATTACTAAGCAAAACTTGCCAAAAATATTGGCGGAATTCAATCCTGATCTTGCTGTTACAATAGGGTGGGGACCCGAGCATACATTTAGAAAACAAATTTTAATCAAGGAACAGATGACAACTAGAAATATCCCATTAATATACTGGGCAGTCGAGGATCCAGCCTATACAAAAAATTGGACGTTGCCATTAATCGAAAATATGAAGCCGGATTTCGTATTTACCATTTGCAGGGAAACATCATATGTTTATAAACAGCGAGGAATTCCATCTGCATTTTTAGATTTTGGGTTTGAAGAAACCATACATTTTCCGACCCGTAAATATCCGGAGTATAGTGCCAAAATTGCGGTAGTTGCTAATGCTTATCCAGATATATTATCGAAATATCCAGACCATTTTCGTCATGAATCAATTAAGCTTTTAATAAAGCCTCTTCTTAAAAATCAGTTTAGAATCGATTTTTGGGGCAATCATTGGGATCAAATGGGCTCATATTTAGGTTTTGACATACCAAACGATTGGATTCACGGGCATCTTTCTTATACAGAAACTAATAAATTATTTAGCTCTGCCGACATCATCATTGGCTTGCAAAATTACCCGAATTTAGTTACACAGCGCACATTTGAGATTCTTGGTTCCGGCGGATTTTTAATTACACAAGATACACAAGGAGTTAGAAGCAGGTTCAAACCTGGAATGGATCTTGTTGTATCATCGTCACCTAAAGATACTGTCGATAAAGTAACCTATTATCTCAAACATGCCGATGAACGAAAAATCATCAAAAAACAGGGACATAAAACTGTTCAACCTAATTCTTATAAAGCTCGAGTAAGACAAATGATTGATATTTTAGTGGAGGAAAAAATTGTTCATCCAAAGGTGGCGGCTAGTCGTGAGAAGCCTGAATTCATCTATTTTCAAGATTCGATTGATCAGCAATATGTAATGTATAAAGTGAAAACAGGTGATACGTTATTGAAAATCTCCCAAACCTACGGGGTATCAATTGAAGTACTTAAAAGTGTAAACTCACTTCCAGATCATTTAATATATGAAAATCAAATATTAAAGATTAAAAAGCAAGCGACAGACAAAAAGAAATAATTAGTCGTGCATTTGCATAGTATACACTGAGAATAAATAGGGAGGCTTTGTATGGACAGGGCAGTCATAATTGGGGCATTTCAATTTTTAGGTTTTCATTTTTGTCAGTCTTTGCTGGATCAAGGTTTCGAAGTGTTAGGTGTTCGATCAGAAAATAGAGAAAAAGATGCGTATCTTATTGAAAAGCGGATGGAAATTGGCCGTAACGCTAATTTTAAGGAAATAATTATGTCCGATTTGGTCTCTCAAGTGGAGATCCATGCACAAACCTTAATTCTTATTGATTACTATAGTTTTTCTGCAACTGAACAAAAGGTTTTATTCAATAAAGATAATATACTTGAAAGATTTCTAAAAAATAACAAACAGAAAATGGCTGAAACCGATACTAGAATCATCTCTCTTTTCCCAATACAATGGCTTCATCAAAAGGATAAAAATATCCAGCGCATTTTGGAAAATGAAATAATCAGTCACCGCATTTATCTCCCAACAATCTACGGACCTTGGCAGCCAAACTCCTTTTTATTTCAACAATCCTTAGAAAAATCATCAGATCCAGACCGGGAATTATCCATTCATGAATGTGAATGGATCCATGATACTTTGTACATTGCAGATATTCTGGATCCAATTTTAAAATTGGCTGAAACAAAATCTGCCGATGCTTGCACTTTGAAAAGCGATATTCCACACTATTGGAAAAAATGTGTTGACTTTCTTTCCATTCCTGCTGAAGTTCTAGAAATGATTACAATTAATTACCCATCAGAGCGGAATGAAATTAAGGTAAAGATCGTGAAGAACTGCACCCCTTATTCAGTGGGAATTGAAAATCAGAAAAGACATCTAAAGTTGATTGATGAAGGCGGAATTTAATAGAATAGGAATAAAGTCTTTTCAAAACTTAGGTGATAAGGGTAGAATGAAAATAGCTGGAAGTTTATTCTGGATTTTTTTTGTTTAGAAAAACGTTATGGCTATTTCGGAGAGGCGGAACAAAGGGAGATGCAAAAATTATTTGTACGATTTGGGATCCTTCTTTTAAGCCTTCTTTTATTGGCCTCGTGCGGACAAGCAATGTCCTCAGGTAAACTAAAGAAAGCGGGCTTATTAATCCCTGATACGATAAATGATCAAGTATGGGGAACAAAAGGCTATAAGGGAATGTTAAAGATTCAATCCCATCATAATATTGAGGTTTACTATAAAGAGGGTATGAGTTCTCAATTAGTTGTCGAACGTGCGGTGAAAGAATACGACCAAAAGGGAGTTAATATTATTTTTGGCCACGGCAATGAATATGC
Source organism: Bacillus sp. JJ1474 (assembly GCF_036965225.1). Classification (NCBI taxonomy): domain Bacteria; kingdom Bacillati; phylum Bacillota; class Bacilli; order Caryophanales; family Bacillaceae; genus Bacillus; species Bacillus sp. JJ1474. The sequence continues at coordinate 5,750 of NZ_JBALPC010000201.1, forward strand.
GGAATACTTTAATCAGATTTCACCTAGCTATCCCCATATTCATTTTGTCAGCTTTAACGGAGATGCTGAAAATACCAATACGACAAGTTTAAATTTCGAAGGATATGCAATGGGTTTTTTCGGTGGGATGCTTGCAGGTCATATGACAAAGACTAATGCAATAGGAATCATTGCAGCCTATGAGTGGCAGCCTGAAATTGAAGGCTTCTATGAAGGGGCAAATTATGAAAATCCTTATGTAGATGTCATGATTGAGTATGTAGGCAATTGGGATGATGATAGAAAAGCGATTGAACTATTAGATAAGGTAATGGCAAAAGGTGCCGATGTTATTTATCCAGCCGGGGATGGCTATAACGTTCCTGTCATCGAACAGATTAAAGAAAGGGGCCACTATGCAATCGGCTATATTTCTGATCAGTCAGATTTGGGTGAGTCCGCCGTTTTAACTAGCACGATCCAGCATGTGGACGTTCTATATGAAATAGTGGCAGATTTGTTTAACAAAGGGGAACTAAAATCAGGAAATCTGTCATTTGATTTTCAAGAGGATGTAATTACTCTTGGAAAGTTCAGCTCAGACGTGGACCAAGAATTTATTAATAAAATTAATACAGCCATTGCAGAGTATAGAGAAACTGGGGAACTGCCCAGTAAATAAAGAAAAGAAGGAGTTACATAATTCATGCAAACAACTGACAAAACGATGGAATTCATGCAAATTGCCATGAAATATCTTCCAGAAGCAAAACAGCAATTAGAAGAGGCTGGAGTAGAATTATCCTTGGAAATGATCCAGCCATTCATGAGTCTTTTTACAAAGGTAATGAATGAGGCATATGATATGGGAAAAGCAGAAGCGTTAGCAGAGAATAAATAATTTAAACCGGTCTTCATAAGAGGACCGGTTTTATTATCCACTAACCTTTCTTTTTGAAGAACTGATCAATAAAAGGAGTGACCTGTCGATATAATGGTTTTAATTGCTTAGCAGAACTAACAAGAGTGTCTATATTGTCCATTAGTTCAAGGAAATTGATGTTATTAACAACATGATTGAGATGGTTTGATAGGGAACTATTGTTTGTACTCCCTTTAGGTGAAGGATGATGCCTTTCACCAAACATCAAACTATCAATACGACTATGACTATACCTTCTATTTGAATTTTCATACTCCATTTCTTTAAATGTTTCATCAATGCCCATGTTCTCATTCGAGGGCTGCTCGATTGAACGGAACATTAATTGGTTAAGGCGATCTGTTTTTTTGAAATCTTGCTCTCTTTCCATTTCTGTATCCAACGGTTCTCCATCCCCTTTACAATTAAGCTTTTATATTAATTTATGTGAACGATTCATCAGTGTTTAGGCAATGGTGGATAAAAACTTATAAATAGTCTTTGATTAATCTTGAAATTTCACCTGTAAATTTGATAAAATTAGTACCAAGTCATAATATTTGATAATAATATTAATTATCGTTTATTGTATAAATG
>NZ_JBALPC010000202.1:0-259 GCF_036965225.1 Bacillus sp. JJ1474
TAAATGGATGATATATAGCGTTAAAAAAGCGATGCGATTTTTAATATTTCCATTATAGTAGGCAATATAAAAAGCAAAATAGACAAATTGGAAATGAATGGTCATTGTTATGGAAATACCGATCAAAATACAAGTCCATAAATACACTGGCCACTTTTTTGAAATAAAAGCAAGCCTGTATGTGACAAAAAAAAGAATTGTCAGGATGATTCCAATAATAATATCAATTGTTGATGAAGATTGAAAAATAAAATAAAAT
>NZ_JBALPC010000202.1:353-19339 GCF_036965225.1 Bacillus sp. JJ1474
GTTAAATACTTGTTTACCATACTTATACCTCAAATAAATTAATTATTTCTTCCGTATTTTGATTTTAACATAAATAAGGCAAGGTTCTCATTCAATGTGAGGCCCTTGCCTTTATTTATAGGAAGTTTTAACGAAGTTGATTATTTAATAATATTAAGCTGTTTCTCTCTTTCACTCTGTTTCTTCATGTAATAAGAAGCCTCTTTATAAGTAACAAACTTATTATTTAACTCATCCCAAAGTCGGAAGCGAAGTGATTGGATGCTTGTTTTTAATGAAACAGTTGGAACGTTCTTTAACGGTTCTGTATTTTCGTGTGCCTCCTCTAATTTATAGTTAGGCACTCTTGGACTTAAATGGTGGACATGGTGGTAGCCGATATTCCCTGTTAGCCATTGCAGCAGCTTCGGAAGCTTATAAAAAGAGCTTCCTTCAACTGCTGCTTTTACATACTCCCAATGCTCATCTGCTTCGAAATATGAATCTTCAAATGTATGCTGAACATAGAAAAGCCATATTCCAGCTGAACCCGAGATTAAGAAAATTGGCGCCTGAACTAATACAAACGATTCCCATCCAATTGCCAAGCACATTAGACTGTATAGTGCAACGATCGAAATATTTGTTAAATAAGTATTGAGCCGCTCCTTCATCCTTGCTCCTTTTCTGTTAAAGCGATTCATAATTAAAAATTGATAAATCGGGCCGAGGCCGAACATGACAAACGGATTACGGTATAATCGATAAGCTAAACGCTCCCAAAACGATGCAGAGATATATTCTTCAACTGTGAGCATCCAAATATCGCCGACCCCACGCTTATCTAAATTACTGCTTGTGGCATGATGGACAGAGTGGTCGTGCTGCCATTGGCTGAATGGAAAAATGGTAATGATCCCTGTAATCGTTCCAACAATTTTATTAGCCGTTCGATTTTTAAAGAAAGAATAGTGACAGCAATCATGAAAAATAATGAAAATCCGAACTAGGAAACCGGCAGCCACAACAGCAATCGAAAGCGTTAATAAGTAGGATACTGTTAAACTTTTATATGCTAGAAACCATAATAAGAAAAAAGGAATTAATGTATTTATCATTTGCCAAACACTGGCTTTCATATTTGCTTTTTCGTAAGGAGCTATTTGTTTTCTTAAATGAATTTGCTTTTGTTTGGTCATATTAAGTGTATCCTTTCCCTCAGTTTTTCTTATTATATATAATTGAATAGAGAATTATAAGGCATACGTGTCATGTACAAACCATGATAAATGTCATGTTTGAAAAATAATTGACAGAGGAGTTCAAGAAATGAACCGGATACTTAATAAGTTTTTACACAAAGCAAAAACAACTTTACACTCCACAACTGCTCTCGTTAAAGAAAGAATTTATGCGTTGACTGGCACTTCTTCTGCAACAGTCGTGCAGCTGGCTGATTTTATTCGAAAACACCCGGATACAAGAGTGATGAAAAAGGAGCTATTAGGGCAAACATTTTATTTTTACATTTTGGAAAAGGATGGGGTCCGGTATTCACTTGAATGCAGAAATTCGTATATCCTCCAATTGGACGTACATGCTGGAAATGAACCTATTGTAACATACCGTTCTTATAGGGATCACTATCAATTAAATACACCGATAAAGTTTCCTGAACTAACAGCAGAATAAAATAAAAATGGGCCTCCAAAAATAGAGGTCCATTTTTATTTTATGAAAATATACTTTTAATACTGTCGATTAGATTCTTAAAAAAGTCGGAAATAGCCTGCAGAAACCCTTTATCACCTACAGCATCTTCAATACGCTGCTTAATATCCTTTGAAATATCCTCGAGCTGAGATTGAACATTGTCAAAATTAATATTTAAACTGCGCATTTTTTCGAATAAATCAATAAGCAGCTGACGATCTTGTTCACTCAGTTGGATTTCCAATGTCTTTAATTGATCATTAATGATTTGTTCAATTTCTTCCTTCGTTGCTGGATTTTGGCTGGCAATCTCTTTTTTGATTTCTGTCAAAAGCTCTGTAATCTTATCTTGATCCATGCCTTCCTTTTTTGCTAATTGAGTGGCAAGATTCAGCTCTTCATTAGCAACCTCGGTGTGCTCTGTATTTAATCCTTCGCCATTTCCTTCATCATAAGCTTTATAAATACCGACTAATGCCGAGTGTCCTGAAACTTTCACTGGAGATGCCACTTCTACTACTGCATCCTGTATCCCCGCAGTTAAAAGCGCATTCGCATACATTTCATCTGTTACTTCGGTTATATTTTCGGGGGTAACTTGTTTGATGACTAGCCCTTCACCCGCTTCTTTTCGGGTGATTTTTGCGGAAGAATACATATTGGCACGCTTGTCCCCTTTAATATAGGTGACTAAATCATCTCCAGTCACCGTAATTTCAGTAACTTTACTCGTGTCATTTACGCCCAGTAATTTTCGTACCTCATCCTTTTGGGCAGAGGATAATTTTTCCCCATATACAACGATAGGGAGTCCAAATTTTTCATTGATACTTTCTTCATTGCTACCATTAGCTGCGAGTGCAATTGTTCCGAGATTAGCTGCAAATAAAAAAACGAATCCAATCATCATCCATTTCGTTAAATTCTTTAACATGTATACACTCTCCATTTAATTTTGAATTACTATAGCAATCTATCAGCTATACGATTTAATGACAAATATAGCGATGCAGAAATTTTAACACACATGATGAAAAAATTCTTGTCCTAGATATAAAGATTCATTCTTTTTGAATCGGATGACTTTTTAAAGCATGAAAGGAATAAGCAAGTTTCTTTGCAAAGTTCAGTGGTGGTTCAACGGATTGCAAATGTATGTAGAGGATGTTTGGCTTCGTAAAAATCCAATGATTGTGTAAGGCGCTGACGATAATTCCCTGTGAGACAACCGCATGCATAAAGCCTAGGGTTTCCACTTCTAAAATTGCCATTTCTGCCAGGTTTAAGGCATTTCCATTCTGATCTAATGCCTCAAATGAAAAGCCTGCTGGTACAACTGATGATGTTGGACGCCCTTGAACTGATGCTTTAAAATCGCGCTGCATTTCTACAGAACAAACACCTTTGTTAAACTTCCCTTTCCCGTTCAATATTTTTGCAAATTGATCGCATAACACCTTTATGTCATTCATATGAACCCTCCTCTTTTAGAAGATTCATATGAATGAGAATAAAAATTTATGAAATGTGTTTATTATTGAATTCTTCCTTATTGATTATGATTTTCAACCGCCTCTAAGAGCTTAAATAGAAAAAGATAAATCAGCTTGCATGCTTCGCCAATTGTCATTTCTTCTGTAAAGCCTTCCACGCCATTAAGTGCAAAATTGAAATCCCATAATCCATCGGCTTGCGAAAACAGTAAACTAAATTTTGCCTCCCCTTTTAATTCATTTGTTAAAAAGTTTTTAATGGACTTTTCATACTTCTTCTGCAGCCTTAAACCTAACATAGCTTCATATGTACTAAAGACATCATCTACTTCTATACATAACGAATCTGTACCCACTTTATTAAAACGGCTTGATTCAATGTAAATAAACTCATTTTTATGGGTATGCAAATAGTTAAGAGGCTGATCAAAAAAATCCAACGACTCTTCAGCAAGCAGTTCTTCTGTTTCCTTATTACTGCGTTCAATATAAGCTTCGTTGAATAGTGAAGCATCATTTTTTTCTGTTACAATCAAATCTTCAGTAATCAGTTGCTGTTTCTTGGCATAGTCTATTTCTTCCTTAAATAAGACTATATTTGGCTGTTCTTTTAACATAAATTCTTTAAATTTTGATTTTAGCATGTTCACGTTCTCCTTTGTTTCATAGTTGGACGTTTCTTTTTGGAAGGCTTCCCTTTGAATGGTTTTGGCTCCATTATTGCTTTTGAATTGTGTTTTTTTGATTTTGTGGATTGTTTAGTTTTCGAACGATTTATATCCTCATCCTTTTTATCCGTATTGCCTATATTTTGTTTTTTAATTGTAATGTTAAGCTCTTTTTCAATGAGATCAAGAGTTCCTCTATCTGCTGATGAGTATAGCGTAATGGCCATACCATCCATTCCTGCCCTTCCGGTTCTGCCAATCCGATGAACATAGCTCTCGGAATCCTGAGGAATATCATAATTAATTACATGGGTCACACCATCAACATCAAGACCTCGTGATGCGACATCCGTTGCAATGAGGAATTGAGTTTTTGCATCCCTAAAGCGTTTCATGGCTTGCTCCCGTTTTGCTTGTGAAATATCGCCATGTAGTTCGTCACAGTTATACCCTTTTGATTTGAGCTCTTCAAATAGCTTGCTGACCCTTCTTTTCGTTCGGCAAAAAATAACGGCTAAGTATGGTCGATGAGTTTCAATTAGTTGAATAAGTGTTCCTTGTTTCGCGCGGTCAGTTGTGTGAATGGCCACTTGTTTAATATTTTTTGCTGGACCTTGTCTTTTCTCTATTTGGATGTATTTTGGATCCCTCATATACTTTTTAGCGAGCTTCCTAATTTCTGCTGGTACGGTCGCTGAGAATAACATTGTTTGACGTTCAGCAGAGGTTTCCTTAATAATGTCCTCCACTTCATTTAGAAAACCGATATGAAGCATTTGATCAGCTTCATCGAGAACGAGATAAGAAACATTAGATAATTGCACGGTATCCCTTCTAATATGGTCTAATAATCGCCCTGGTGTACCAACCACAATTTGAACATTTTTCTTAAGCTTTTTCAGCTGTTTGTCCACATCTTGCCCGCCGTATACCGCTAAAACTTCTACCCCATCTATTTTTGAAATTATTTTCTCAATTTCATCTGTAATTTGCAGTGCCAATTCCCTTGTGGGTGTAACAATTAATGCTTGAATAGTTGAGGAGTATGGTTCAATCTTTTCAATGATTGGCAATATAAAGGCAAGCGTTTTCCCCGATCCCGTTTCGGACTGAGCAATGATATCGTTTCCTTCTAATGCAAAAGGAATCGCTTGTTCTTGTATAAGTGTTGGATTAGTGATACCGTATTGTTGTAATGTTTCGAATAAACCTTTCGAAATACCTAATGACATAAATTTAGGCAAAGTATTCCCTACTTTCTAAACTGCTCGTGGAATTATTATCTTTTTCATTTTGCTCGTTTTTCTTAGGAATAGCAAACAAAAAAACAGACATTCAAAATTATAGTCTGTTTTTCTTCTGGAATTTGTTATTTTACGCCTGAAAGTTCTTATTTTCAATTACAGTTACCTTGGAATGAGTGCTGCTTCCAATTTGTTTAGTAGTCTCTACTAGCTTATGGATATTTAGACACGATTTCTTTGCTCCAGCGACTAATAAGGGTACACCAATAAAGTCGATTTTTAACCCTCTTGAAAAAAAACCTCCCATTGTCATAGCAAAAGGTACTGTTGGTGACGTGTTAGAAAAAATAATTTTTTCATCTATTTGAAACCGTTCCTCGAGTAATTGACAAAGATTTTTTAAGGCAGGAAGAACAAGCTTAGACGATCTTCTTCCTAAAGTATAAACAAAATGTCCATCTTCATCTTTACCATGAAAAATAATCTTTCCAGCATCCGATTTATTAAGCTTATTAAAATACTGAACATTTAAAATTTCTTCCCTAGTTAGCACCCGATTTGTCGGAAGCTTTTGTAAATGGTAGGATGCAGCAAGTGATGTAGTATGTGTGCCGCCGAAATCATTATATACATAGATCATTTTGATCATCCTTCTAATAAGTCCTGCTGTTATTATTTCCATGTAATATGTAAATATTCCAAGTCTGCTCATTAACTAATTAATTATCCCCTTTTGGATGATTTTTACTTTCACATCTGTGTTAAAAGTTATAGTTGGATACACTGAGTGCCAATCAAGCTTTTTCCATATTTTATGATGCAGAGCGATCATTCTTCTCCCAATACCTAACCCGTCACAATTTGCTTCTTGCAGCTGTTGTGTTACTTTTTGTGCTTGGTCAGTCAGCTTTTTTGAGAGAATGCTATTAAGCTTATGAATTTCCTTTTGTGAATCCAAAACATCTTGTGGATATTCTACTACTTTTGCTTTTAATTCAAGGCTTAAATGAACTTGAATAGCAGAAGGGTTCTTCGCTTCAATCGATAAATTTCTATTTACGTCTGAAATATCAATCGTAATAAAATCTTTAATACTTTCCGTATCGTTGACCTTCATAGTTAGTCTCGCTAATTTAGAAAGATTGCCCTTTAACAGTTGAAATAGGATCGAGTCGTCCTTATTTAAATCCATTCCTGAGTAATTTTTGCCGTCAAACAATGCAGCGCCCATTACTTTGGCAGTCTTATGATCAATACGATGAATGACTGGAACAGTTATATCTTGGCCTGGATCTAAGATGATTGTGCCAATCGATTGGATATCGTTATTTTTCAACATAGTCGCCTCTTCGGCACTTGTTAATAAATCTGAAAGATATTCACCTACTAATAAATCAGTTTCACTCCCTAATTTTATGACTTCTTTAGCTTTTCCTTTTACTACTGCTACCTTGGCATTTAAAGCACTTTTGGGATCTCGATAGAAAACGTCTAGAGTCGAGTAGAACTCTTTTCTTGCAAGCTTTTCTCCAACTAGAAGAACCTGTAATTTGGATGCATCGATTTTTTTTGACACTTCCAGATCAATTAAGTCACGTGCTCCACGAGGTGTACGATTAATTTCTGTAAATGTTTCGGTTTTGGCCTTCTGCACACCCGTCACTTCGGAGCCTTGTAAAGCTCGAATGGATACAGTAGTTGAAATTTTATCGTTATCTTCCATATCAAATGCAGAACTGTTAATCAAGCTTACATCCTTTAATAAATTTTGATCCCAGCAGCCTGATAACAAAGGAATTGAAAGGAATAATACACTAATTATCTTTCGCATGCTGCTGCCCCTTTCTGCTAAATAGAACAAACGGTAAAAGGACCAATGGAATGGAAATAATCATATATCCTGCATATGAAGCATACTTACTAAATTGATTCATTGACTGTTCAGTATCTAATGGCAATAGTGCCGCGAAAAAAATGATCGCTAATATAATGAATGTATTTTTAGAAGTTTTTTCGCTGTTAAAGATGCCTTTTATACATTCAGCACCCCAGAAGACATAGGAAACAAAAGACGTGAAAACCAAAACAATCCATAAAGATAAAAAGAGAAGATCCGTCCGCTCAATAATTTTAAATGAGAAGGCTTTTATTAAATAAAGTAATGGTTCTGGTATTAATAGGATGTCAGCAGGACTGAAAAACAAGAAGCAAGCGATAGTTGTTAATAAGTAGAATAATGTCACGACTATGTTTGAAGCCGTAATGAATTTAATTTTTAACTCTAAAGTTCCTGAAGTAATAGCAGTTAAAAACATGATAATTTCAAATCCAAGCAGAGCAATAATGACATCTTTCGTGCCAAATAAAATGTCCTTCCAGCCAGAGCTTCCAATTGGCAGTATATAATAAATATTTGCATCCTTAAGCGAATAAATGATTAATGCTATAAAGATAAATAGAAACAGAGATACGATTACATAAAATCTTGCAATAACCCGTATTTCTTCTTTCGCCAAAAAATAACAACATACAACCATGATTAAGGAAAGGATCCAGTTAGGTGTTTCCGGTAAAACCCATCTATCAAGCATTCTTGTATATAAATTAAGAATCAGGACACTTACAATAATTGAATAAAGCAAAAGTCCAATTTCGAATATTATCTTCATTTTTTTCCCGAATATTAGCTCTACAATTTCTTTTATTTTTTTATTTGGGAATTTTTTCATAATAAAATAATATAGCATAATAAAAATTTGAACAACGATGCCGCCGAGGAAAAGCGAGATCCAGCCATCAATTTTAGATGCCTTAGCCATCGTATTTGGTAAAGAAAAAATACCCACTCCTATTTGGGTTTGAATAATTATAAAGAAAAGCTGGGCAGGCGATATCTTCTTTGTTTTATTTTTCATCTTTGTCCCAGCCTCTGACCCAATTAATTTTTTTCTGTCTATTTGTCATAGTGTCTTGAGGGCGATTTTTCATTAACCATAAAGGCAACCGAACAAAGGAATCCTTTAGTCCATTAACTCTAAACGGGGCAACTGGATAAAAATATGGTACACCGAATGATTCTTGCTTACATAGTTTTATCAGAATTAATATAAAACCGAACACTAAGCCAATGAATCCAAATGTTGCTGAAATAAGCATAAGTGGAAACCTTAATAACCTCACAGCTGCACTTAGTTCATTCGATGGGACGACAAAAGATGAAATGGCAGTTATCGCAACAACAACAATCATTATGTTAGATACGATTCCTGCTTTTACTACAGCATCACCGATGACTAATCCACCAACAATGCCAATGGTTTGGCTAATAGGAGTAGGCAGCCTAATTCCTGCCTCACGAATTAATTCAATTGTTAACTCCATAATAAAAGCTTCCATGATGGGTGGATATGGTATATCTTCAACTGCATTTTGCATAGGAATTATTAACTCATTTGGCAATACTTCCAAATGAAAGGAAACCACTCCAATATAAATAGATGGGAAAGTGATGGCAATTACAAAGCTGATCATTCTTAATAATCGAATAAAGGTAGCCGTAGTCCACCTGCTATTATAATCATCAGGTGATTGATAAAAAGAGAAAAAAGTTACGGGAACAATTAAAGCAGCAGGACTTCCTTCTGTCATAATGGCGATTCGGCCATCCATGATGTTGTCCCCAACACGATCAGGTCTTTCTGTGTACAATATTTGCGGAAATACAGTGAACGGATCGTCCTCAATAAATTCCTCAATAAAGCCTGGGCTAATGATTACATCTGTCTCGATATTCATATAAGAAAGTCTTCTCTTTACTTCCGTTAATATCTCCTGATTGACAATATCATTTCGATAAATAATAGCTGTTCTCGTCTTTGTTTTCGTTCCCAGTTCTATTAAATGTACAACTAAATCTCTATTATTTATAAGTGTTCTAATCATATGAAGATTAGTATTTAATCTTTCGACAAATCCTTCATGGGCACCTCGAACAATTAATTCGGACTTTGGCTCTTCAATCGATCTTTGTACAGGCTCCATCATACTTACTAGGAATATTTCATCCTTCGTTGCAGTTAGGATCCCGATATGGCCGCTTAGAAGCATATCTACAGCTATTTGAAAGTCTTTTGTTTGAATCCTTTTAATATTATGCAGATATTCTTGAAAAAGAAAACCCTCAAGTCTTGTCAATAAAGGGATGAATGTTTCTGTTAATTTCTCGTTTGAGACTAAACTTGAAAAAAACAAAATATCAATTGTCGAATCCTTGACATACAGAGTTTTAAATGAAAAATCACTTGATTCGATAAATGTTTCTTTTATCTGATCCATTAGATTGTTTCTGTGTCCACGCATTTATATCCCTGCCAAACAAATTCAAATTTTATTTTCATTAAATTATTCGTTATCATGGCTTGTCCTTTTAAAAATGAAATCTATTTGTTTTTCCTAAAGGCTATTAATGAAGTTTTTAAGGAAGCGTAGCTTCCAATTGCAGCATATCCATAAAAATACCCCATAAATAGGCCAGCAAGAAGATTATTTTTATGGCTAATAAAAATGGAAATTCCGAAACCAAGTAAAATGGCAATCAAAGGAACAAACTTTTTCGGCGTTTTAAAAAAAATCTTGATTAGCTGCGTGATTATGATAATTGAAGGAATTGCTATGACCGCATCCCAAAAATTCGTGTGAATTGTAGGAAAATCGATTGATACCACCACCTTATCCATAAGTTCTCCTTTTATTTCCTATTTATACAGAAGGTGAAATTCACAGCAACATGATGCATTTACGCTAATACTTTTCATAATAATTAACATTTAGGTAAAGTTTGAATAAAATACTTGGGAGGGTGTGGGCACATTGCAAAATAAATCAAAACTTCAAAAAGATCTTCAACTCATCGCTTCCCTCCAACGGGATCTTAATTTAGTTACTGCTTTTTTATTATTGACTGGTCAAATTACACTTGTTGGTGTTTTCGTTAACCCAGGAGAATTTAGTCTTTCTTTAAGTGGTCCAATATTTGGAAGGGCTCGCTTGGAAAGTAAATTTCGTGATGAGCCATTTGTAAATACGATAATAGACGTTGTTGATGTCATTGTTGCAGTTCTTTTAATTATTGATGAGATTCGGATTGTTGGTGTGTTCATAGGTTCAAACAGGTTCTCAATTGTCGTAAGTGGTCCGATTTTCGGATCGCCGAAACATGAACCTACACTGCCATGCTTAAAACGGGAATATAAATTTTACAAAAAAATAGTAACGAAGTATTTTTTTGTTGATCCAACAATTTTTAGAAACATTTGAAGGGAATGGTGGGTATGCCGTTAACTGATTTACCTGTAATCAGGCTTTCAGAGGGTGGAAGATTTCTCCTTGTCCTCTCTATCGTTATTTTCATCTTCTTTTTTACACAGCAAAAAGAATCAGACTTACAATAATGAAAGGCATGGCTATGAACATCTCTTCCATAGCCATGCCTTTTAATTTTTATTTCTTTATTCATTTCTATTATTATGTTCTATGACAGACAAAAGAGCTTTTTCAATTTCCTCATAGCTTGTGCACCGGCAAATATTAGAAGAAAGCCATTCCTTAATGGTTTCCTTTGAAGGATTCTGATCTTTTGAAATCAATGCTTGGCAATTCATTATGAAACCAGGAGTACAATACCCGCACTGAAAAGCAAAGTGTTCAATAAATGCATGTTGGATGGGGGTATTTTTCAACCCTTCAATCGTTGTTATTTTCTTTCCTGCTGCTTCGATAGCTAGGATGATACATGATTTATATGGAAGTCCGTCTATCATAACTGTACATGCACCACAATCTCCATTTAGACAGCCTGGTTTTGTACCTGTCAGTCCTAATTGAAGTCGGAGAATACTTAATAAGGTACTAAATGGTCTTATTTCTACTTGATAGATTTCATCATTTATATTAAGAGCAACATTAAATCGGTTAATTGGTGAGATATCCACTTATTTCTCCTCCAACTCTATTAGAATATCCATCAATGTATTTTTAAAAACAAATAATCGATATTCTTTTGACCCTTCAATATCATGTAGTATTGGGCTTGGCAAATACTTAATAGAATTATCGATTCTCTCATTTATCGACACTTGCTGATTATTCAATTCTCTTTCAACCTCTAATGAACGAAATGGAAAAGGGCATAAACCGCTAAATGCAACTCTTACATGATCATCCTTTTTAAGTGCTGCAAAGGTTATTAATGGATATCCTGTCTCCCATTGCTGCCTTTTTTTGATAGAAAGATGAGGCAATTCCAAATAACTTTTCTCAGTTATTAATTGAACGAGAAGCTGGCCTTCCGAAAGATTAAGAGTTTGGTTAAAAACCATATGAATAGGGAGACTTTTCACTCCGTCCTGTCCAGCTATAACACATAGGCTATCCGTTAATAGAAATGGCAAAACGGCTTCTCGATAAAAAATTTGCCCACAAATATTTCCGCCTAAAGTAATTTTATTTCGAGCTGTGTAATCCGCCACACCTTGAGAGGTCTTACTCAATAATGGAAAAAAGTTTTTTTCTTCTAGAAAAGTTAAGGTAAGTGCCGCCCCAGTGATTAAAAAATTTGCATCCAATTCGTGAGTCATGCATTCGGGTATTCCTTTTATATCAATGACTGCCCCCGTATGAATGAGATTTAATCTTCGGAATGTGATAATTTCTGTGCCTCCGGAATAATATATGGGCTGTTTATTTTCATGCTTTAATTGATAAAACAATTCAACGGCTTCCTTCAAGCTCTTTGGTTTATAGTATTCAATATCAGTTTGTACCACCGGCAGCACCCCCTTCTTTCATCCTCCAAAGTAATTCAGGAATTAAAGGTAAATAGTTTATCGGAGTTGAAAGTGCTGCAGATAGACTATTTCCAAGTGCGGCAGGCATTCCAATTAATCCATGCTCGCCAACTCCTCGTGCTCCAAATGGTGCATCAATTTGCGGAGTTTCAACAAAATCTACAATGTATTCAGGATGCTCTCCGAATCGGATGGGACGATACGTTCTGAATTGATGGTTAAGCACTCTCCCAATTGAATCAAAAACAAACGTTTCCCTGCCGCCAAAGGAAAGTCCCATGCTCATCGCACCCTTCACCTGTCCTAAAGCAGTTTCTCGATTTAATACCTTCCCAACATCAATGACAGATACGGCTTTCAAAATTTTGTAAGTATAATTGCTCATATCCATCTCAACTTCAACACCTTGTGCTCCAACGGTCCATTCTGGTCCAGGCTTCCCTGCAGTTGTTTCTTTGTCCAAATAGGAAATATGTCTTAATGTATAAGTGCCGCGTCCAATGATTTGTCCGCCAATCGTATTTCCATTTGGAAATTTGTAGCCGTATGCTATTTCTTTAATTGGAATCCTTATACTAGGATCATCACGCAGATAAACAAATCCGTAACCAACCTCCAAATCCTCTACGGGGGATCGCAACAGAAATACAGCAAGTCTTTTTAATTGGCTGATGACATCATCAGCTGCCTCTACTAGTGCTCTTCCAGCCATAAATGTTCCTCGGCTTGCAACCGTCTTCCAGTGCTCTGGCGTACTTTGGGTGTTGACAGTCATTTGGACATGAATGTCTTTCATTTCCATTTTCATTATTTCTGCAAGCATTTGCGCTAATACGGTTTTTGTCCCTGTTCCGATCTCGACTACCCCAGAAATTAAATTAATTGTTCCATCTTGATTAAAGGTTAAAATTACTCCTGAGCTTGCATCCGTATCTATGGTGGATGTTTTCCATATACAGCTAATTCCTTTTGCTCTTATTTTATTTGTCCCAGTTTCAATGATTTGCCCTTCATCCCAATGAATTAATTCTTTTAATCTAGAAATGCATTTTGGAAGATTACCAACATTGCTAGAATTTAAGAGGACTTGTGTTGGGGTTGTATGACCTGGCAAGATCGCATTCCGGCTTCGTAATTCTAGTGGGTCCATATTAAGTTTTTTTGCTAACATATCCATCGTTCTTTCGAAAGCAAAATGGACTTCGGGATGTCCGAATCCTCGGAATGGAGAAGCATACGGATGATTCGTATACATGCATAAGGAATCGCACCAAATATGGTTAATATTGTAGGGGCCAGTACAGTCAACTGCCCCGGCTCTGCTAAGATCGGCAGATTTGTCTGCATATGCCCCGCCATCAAATAAGTAAAGGATCTCAGCCACTTTTAGAGTCCCATCCTCTGTACAGCCCAGTTTTACAGTAGCATCAAGACCGATATGGCAAGGGGATGTAAGAATATCCTGCTCCCTGCTATTTAATATTTTTACTAATCTGCCCCCTACTGCCTTTGAAGCGATATAGCATAGGATTTCAAGCTGAATAGATGCCTTGCCTCCAAACGCTCCGCCTACTATTGGCGTATTAACGATGATTTTTCCATTATCAATACCGAAATATTCTCCTATCATTCTTTTGATCATAAATGGGGCTTGGGATGAGGATGTTATTTCAATTTCGCCATTACCGTGAATTTGGGCGTATGAACATCTCGTTTCCATTGCAACATGATCAGATGGGCGGAAAGAAAATGTGCCTTCGACGGATACAGTACTTTCACCCCACCCCTGTGAAATATTTCCTTTTCGTACTTTCGTCCGGTTGGCGACATTTGTACCAGGTTCAGGATAGGCACTTGGGATTTTTTCGTATTGTCCTAGGTTTTCATGAAGGATGGGTGCATGAGGCTCTAGTGCTTCGGTTGGGGAATTTACGACTGGCATCGGCTCATATTGAACTGTTATGGCTTCTGCTGCATGGATAGCAATAAAGGGGGAATCAGCAACAACTAATGCAACTACTTCTCCATGATATCGAACTCGATCAACAGCAATTGGCGGTCTATCTCGAATTTCTTCACCGGTAAGCGGAAAGCCATCACCTAATATGACTGCTCGGACCCCTGGAATTTTCTTTGCTTCGGAAGTATTAATCGCTTTAATCTTTGCATGGGCGTAAGGACTGATTATCATTTTGGCGTGCAGCATATCATTCCTTTCCATATCATTTGTATATTTTGCTTTACCAGTTACTTTCTCATAGGAATCTTTCCGATAAAAACCTTTTCCGATTATTTCCATAATCTATTCATTCCCTTCACTATCCGAAAATTTACTGAAGAGTTTATTTTCCTAGTCACGGTATTAAATTTATGAAACGAGTGAAGAAAAGATGTTACTCCTCTGTAATAAAGCTTCATTTAATTAAAAAGACAGGCATAATAAAAGACCCCGATACATATCGGAGTCTCTGATAATTATTAACTTGATTTCTTACCAAGGTATGCTTCAACAACACGCGGGTCTGCCAAAAGATCAGAAGCTTTGCCGTTGATGATGATTTTCCCGGTTTCCATGACATACCCATAGTCAGCAATTTTCAATGCTTGCTTGGCATTTTGTTCAACAAGCAGAACAGTAGTTCCCTCGTCTTTAATTTCTTTAATAATTTTAAATATATCCGCTACAATTAATGGAGCAAGACCCATCGAAGGCTCATCAAGAAGAAGCAGCTTTGGCCGTGAAAGTAAGGCGCGTGCGATCGCCAGCATCTGCTGCTGCCCGCCGGAAAGTGTTCCGCCTAGCTGGTCCTTTCTTTCTCGTAAAATCGGAAAATGATCCATAACATTTTCAATATCCTTTACGATTTCATGATCCTTTCGCTGGTAAGCTCCCATTTCAAGGTTTTCCATTACAGACATGCTGCCAAGAATGGCTCTGCCTTCAGGAACAAGGGATATTCCTTTCATTAAAAGTTGGTCAGGTCTTAAGCCAGTCACATCCTCACCCAGAAACTCAATTTTTCCAGATTGAGGCTTTAATAACCCGGCAATCGTTTTCATTGTCGTTGTTTTCCCTGCTCCGTTTGCTCCGAGCAATGTAACAATTTTCCCCTGCTCTACTTCTAAATTAATTCCCTTTAATGCTTGTATTTTTCCATAAAACGTTTCAATATTAGTAACTTTAAGCACTTTCTTCATCCTCCTCTGATCCGAGGTAGGCTTCGATTACCGCTTCATTATTTTGTATTTCTAACGGTGTCCCCTCTGCCAGCTTTTTCCCGAAATTCAAAACCATGATTCGATCGCAAAGCTTCATAACAAGCGGCATATCATGTTCGATAATTAGAACCGTTATTCCCATTGATTGAACCGTTTTAATTAAATCGAAAAGGCTCGCTGTTTCAGTTTCATTCATTCCAGCAGCTGGTTCGTCCAATAGCAGCAGCTTTGGATTACTGGCTAAGGCACGGGCAATTTCAAGTCTTCTTTGTTGACCATAAGCTAAATTTTCAGCGTCTGTTTCGATCTCATCTGTTAAACCAACCAAATCCAGCAATTCTTTAGCTTTTTCACGCAGTTGTCTTTCCTCGTTTTTCTGGGACTTTGTCCGCAGAACGCTGCTAAAAACTCCCGATTTGATTCGGCAATGCCCGCCGACCATCACATTTTCTAAAGCAGTCATTTGCGGAAAAAGACGGATATTTTGAAACGTTCGACAGATTCCTTTTTCAGTTATTAAATGCGGCTTTATTCCAGTGATCGTTTCCCCCGTAAAGGTTATTTCCCCAGAAGTTGGAGGAAAAAGGTTCGTAATCATATTAAACATAGTTGTTTTTCCAGCTCCGTTTGGACCGATTAAACCAAATATCTCGCCTTCCTTAACAGTGAAGGTAACATCAGTTAATGCTGAAATACCGCCAAAATTTTTAGAGATGTTTTTGATTTCCAGAACCATGTTCAATCCCCCTTTTTGGCCGTTTTAACTTTTGAAACCAATTTAATACGTTATTATCGATAATTCCTTGTGGACGGAACGCCATCATTAAAATTAGTATTAACCCGTAAATCATGTAGCGATATTCACTAATAAATCTCAAAACCTCAGGCATTAAGGTCATAAAGGTGGCTCCGAAAATGGCCCCGACAATTACCTCGCTGCCGCCAAACACGGCAAAAATAAGAATTTCAACCGCACGATGGTATGAAAAATCAGCCGGACTAATATACGCCATAACGTGAGCAAATAATGCACCTGCAAAGCCTGATATAACGGCACCTTGGACAAATGCCAATACTTTATAGTAAGTAATATTAATACCCATTGATTCTGCTGCTTTTTCATCCATTTTAATAGAGGCAAATGCACGGCCAACTCTGGAATGATTCTGCCTAATTATAAACCAGACTACGAGAATATTTATAATTAATAGAATGACAAAAACAACTAAGAAAACAAATTGATTACTCTTCAAGCCTAAGATAGCGGGGTCAAATCCAGCATCCTTTAATACTCTAAAAACTTCACGGCCAATTTGAGGAATTCCAGAAATTCCAACGGCACCCTTTGTTACGGATTCCCAGTTAACAAAGAATACACGGATTACTTCCCCAAATCCTAAAGTAGCAATAGCTAAATATACTCCTTGAAGACGAAGTGATGGGATTCCAACTACAAGTCCAAATAATCCGGCAACAAGCGCCCCTGCAATAACACCGATGAAAATCGGAACATCAAAATTAAGTGTCAGCAAAGCAGAAGTATAAGCGCCAATCCCCATAAAGCCTGCATTCCCAAGAGATAACTGTCCTGATGAAAGAGTGACATAAATACTAAGCCCGAGAATAATATTAATTAGAATAAAGGAACCTACTTGTAAATAATATGGATTGATTAATTCTCCTAGCATCATGTCACCTCCCTGCTGCTGTTGTCTTTTGGCCGAACAAGCCTTGAGGCCGTAGTAATAGGATAAAGATGATCGTAATAAATGCGATTGCATCACGATAGCCAGAATCTCCATACGCGACAACTAATGTTTCAGATAGTCCGAGCAATAGCCCGCCAGCCATTGCACCTTTTACATTTCCCATACCACCTAAAATGATGATCGCGAGACCCTTTAAGCCCATTGATAACCCCATTTGCGGATTGACAGAGTTAAAGGCCATCCCAACAAGGATTCCTGCAATTCCACCCATGGCAGAAGCAATAACGACTGTCATAATGATAATTCTTTTCGTATTAACTCCAAGTATGCTGGCAGTCTCAATATTTTCTGCAGTTGCCCGAAGAGCTTTTCCAGCTTTTGTTTTTAATAGCCAATAAGATAGTACCATCATCAAAATAACAGAAATAACAAAAATCAAAATTTGAACTAAATAAATGGTGATGGAACCAATTTGAAAGTTAATTTCAGAAAAGGCATTTTTGAAAGGATGATTTCCAGCACCAAAAAGGTGATGTGATAAATTCTCTAGTAAAATAGATGCTCCGATTGTACTAATTAAAGGAGCAAGGTGAGAAACACCTTGCTTTCCCCTTAATGGACGCAGTGCAAATCGTTCAAGCATATAACCTAGTATAGCTGTTACAATAATTGCCGCTAAAAATGCCACCCATATTGGCAATCCTAATGTACTTGTAACAATTACTCCGATAAAGGCTCCAAACATAAATATTTCGCCATGTGCCATATTAATGATGCCTAAAACACCAAAAACAAGAGTAAAACCTAGGGCGACGATGGCATAGATGCTTCCCAATGTAATTCCGTTAATAAGCTGCTCTAGTAGCAAAACATCTCACCCTTTGCCTCAAAAATTATTCAAAGATTTTGAACTTTTTATCTTCAATGATTAATACAGTCGGTTCCATGACAACGTCACCGTCTTTGTCAAATGAGAACTTTCCTAAAATACCTTCTAAGTCTTTAATTTCAAGAAGGGCATCCTTTAGCTTATCGCGATCTGCTTCTCCAGCATTTTTTAATGCCTCTGCCATTATGTAAAGTGCGTCATATGCTTGTGCAGCAAATTGGTCAGGCTTCTTTTTGTATTCTGCTTCGAACTTTTCGTTAAAGCCTTGTACTTTAGGATCGTCTTTTTCCCCAAACCATGGAGTTGCAACGATAAGCCCGTTAGAAGCATCGCCAGCAATCTCAATAACCTGTGGAGAGTTAAACCCATTTCCGCCAACAAAAGGAACATCAATTCCCATTTTTCTAGCTTGGTCCATGATGACAGCACCTTCATTATAAAGTGCTGATGCCAAGATTAAGTCAGGATTTTGACCTTTAATTTTTGTTAATTGTGCATTGTAATCAGCTTGTCCTTTTTGGAACGTTTCAATGGTCGTAATTTCAAGACCCATGTCTTTTGCTACTTTTTCCATTGTGTCAAAACCGGACTTTGTGAACACATCGTCATTTCCGTAAAGGATTGCAACCTTTTTTGCACCGTATTTATCTACTGCTTTTTGAATTGAGGCAGGGATTGCTAGTGCTTCAGGGATGGAGTTTCTGAATACATATTCTCCAATTTGTGGAATTCCTTCAGCAGTAGTCGAAGTACCCATAATTGGAATACCATTCAAGTCAGCCTCAGGACCTACTACATTCATTTCTGTACTTAAAGTTGGTCCTAATAGTGCAACAATGCTATCATCGCTCATTAGCTTTTGTGCGGCAGATAAAGCTTGTTCCTGCTTGCCTGCAGAATCTTCAATAACTAAATCAATTTTAACTTCGCCTTTTTCGTTAATTTCTTTCTGGGCTAATTTGAATCCGCTTGTTATGGCTTCCCCATAAGCAGCACCAGGTCCTGTCATATAGGAAATAACGCCAATTTTTGCTTCTACTGGGCCTCCGCCTCCATCTTTAGAAGGTTCACTATCACCTGCTGTATCTGTGCTTTTGCCGCTGCATGCTGATAATAAAACTAGCATGAGTACGGCCATTGCTAGAAAAGGCTTTCTAATTGCTTTTCTCATTTTTTTCTTTTCCCCCTATTTTCTGAAAATATTAAAAACATATCTCTATTAAATAC
>NZ_JBALPC010000203.1:0-14107 GCF_036965225.1 Bacillus sp. JJ1474
ATTCAATTATAGTGCTTTTAACAACGCTTGTGGTAAAAGATCAAGAAAGTTCATATTTAGTTCACAAAACGCTTTACCTTCTTGTCACTATAATAAGCTGTACCATTTTCATTATAATATCGGATGCTATTTTAAACAAGTAAATGGAAAAGATTACTGTCTTTATTAATGTCTGTATAGGCAAATCCTTTTTTATTCATTCGTTG
This sequence comes from Bacillus sp. JJ1474, assembly GCF_036965225.1. Classification (NCBI taxonomy): domain Bacteria; kingdom Bacillati; phylum Bacillota; class Bacilli; order Caryophanales; family Bacillaceae; genus Bacillus; species Bacillus sp. JJ1474. The sequence goes on from NZ_JBALPC010000203.1 coordinate 207, forward strand.
GATTAAACCAGGGTAATCCTCTTTATTCTGCAGCTCAATTCCTACTAAAGCCGGACCATTATCCTTATTATTCTTTTTTGTATATTCAAATCTTGTGATATCATCATTAGGTCCAAGCACTTCATCAAGGAACTCGCGTAATGCACCAGCACGCTGAGGAAAATTAACAATAAAGTAATATAAAAGTCCTTCATACAAGAGGGATCTTTCCTTCATTTCCTGCATTCTGCCGAAATCATTATTACCCCCGCTAATCACACAAACAATATTCTTCCCTTTAATTTTCTCTTTATAAAAATCAAGTGAAGCAATTGGCAAAGCACCTGCAGGCTCTGCAATAATCGCATGTTCATTATATAATTCCAGGATCGTTGTACATACTTTCCCTTCAGGCACGAGTAAAATATCATCAACAAATTCTTCGCAAATGTCAAAAGTTTTTTCTCCGACACCTTTGACTGCAGCTCCGTCAACAAATTTATCAATTTCTTCTAGTAGAGTTACAGTTTTATTTTTTATGGATTCGTTCATCGATGCTGCACCTTCAGGCTCAACACCAATCATTTTTGTCTTGGGGGAAATACTTTTTATGTAAGTACTTAGCCCTGACATTAATCCGCCCCCGCCAATACTAGCGAAGACAAAATCGATTGGCTCCTCACTGTCATTCAATATTTCAACTGCCACGGTCCCTTGTCCTGATATGACCCTTTCATCGTCAAAAGGATGGATAAAGGTCCGATTTTCTTCTTCAGCACATTTATTGGCTTCAGCATAAGAATCATCAAATGTATCACCAACTAATATAATATCAACAAAGCCGCGGCCGAACATTTCAACCTGGCTTACCTTTTGACGCGGTGTCGTAGTCGGCATAAATATTTTCCCTTGAACACCTAGATGTCTGCATGCGTATGCTACACCTTGAGCATGATTGCCCGCACTTGCACACACAACGCCATTTTTTATTTCTTCTTCACCCAATGACTTAACTGAATAATAAGCACCTCTAAGCTTAAATGATCGGATATGCTGCAAATCTTCCCTTTTCAAAAACACATTACACTCATATTTTTCAGAAAGACGCTCATTTCTTTGCAACGGGGTATGGGCGACGATATCCTTCAGTTGTTGGTATGCAATAAGAATATCCTCCAGTTGCACCCATTTTTTCTTTAAAACTTTCTGTTCCATATTGTCACCCTCACTTATTTCGATTTAATTTTTCTATTATACCACTTGTATACTTGATTTCAACCCATATAAATTAAATTTTTTTATTTTTCCGATATTAATTGAATAGCAATCTAAGAATTTATCATATAATATGCAAAGTGAATTTTTCTAATATTAGGAAGAAATCGATTGTCACTGATTAGCTGAAATGTTTAGATGAAACGATAATTTTGTATGATTAATAGGGGGTGGGGCAAATGGAGTTTTCATTATGCAGTCTTGATTGTGCATTGCCTGTAGAAGTAACATTAGATGAGGATAACGGGCGGTACATGATAAGGAAAAGTGATTCAAGCGGGGAATTTTTCAATACTCCCCACGAGCTCATTCAATGGGTTAAGAGTAATTTCTCTGCTGATGAGTTTTGTGACCCTACGGAATTTCAGGCAATGGTCAAAAAGTTGACGGACTATTTAGTCAACCCTAATGGTTAGTTTAAAAAAAGACTCCACGTAGGAGTCTTTTCTATTTTCTATCATAAATTTCAAATTCGTAGTCATATGGATTTTTCTCATCCTTAATGCCCTTTTCCTTCGTAAGGAGCTTCCATTCAACCATCTTCAGTTCTGGAAAAAACGTATCCCCTTCAAATTGTTCGTGAATCCGGGTTATATAAAGACGATCTGCAACGGGAAGAAATACTTTAAATATTTCAGCACCGCCAATCACAAATATTTCTTCTTCCTTTTTATTGCTATATTGAATAAATTCTTCAACTGAGTGGAATATCGTAACGCCTTCTTTTGTGAAATCATGGTTACGTGTTATTACAATATTCTCTCTTCCGGGAAGTGGCTTTCCAATTGAATCCATCGTTTTTCTCCCCATCGCAATCGGATGTCCTATTGTTGTCCTTTTGAAGAATTTCAAGTCTTCTGGAAGATGCCATGGCAGCTGATTATTCTTGCCGATGACTTGATTCTCGTCCATTGCCCATATTAAAGAAATCATACACTTACCTCCCCCTTAATATGAGGATGGGCCTCATAATTGACTAATTCAAAATCCTCAAACTTAAATGAGAAAATATCCTTCGCTTCAGGATTGATTTTCATTTTCGGCAATGCCATTGGCTGGCGGGTTAGCTGCAGTTTCACTTGATCTAAATGATTTAAATAAATATGAGTGTCCCCAAAGGTATGAATGAATTCTCCTGGCTCCAAGTCACAAACCTGTGCAATCATGAGGGTGAGAAGGGCATAGGAAGCGATATTAAATGGCACCCCTAAGAACACATCGGCTGATCTTTGGTAAAGCTGACAAGATAGTTTCCCGTCAGCTACATAGAATTGGAACATGCAATGGCACGGAGGAAGCGCCATCTTCTCAATATCTCCAACATTCCATGCATTCACAATCATCCGTCTAGAATCAGGATTTGTCTTTAATAGATGAATTAATTCGCTGATCTGATCTATTGTATTGCCGTCTGCTCCTGTCCATGATCTCCATTGATGACCGTAGACAGGTCCTAAATTGCCTTCCTCATCGGCCCATTCATTCCAAATTCTAACCCCGTTATCCTGGAGATATTTAATATTTGTATCCCCTTGTAAAAACCAGAGCAACTCATGAATAATGGATTTTAAGTGCAGTTTTTTTGTTGTTATGACCGGGAACCCTTCCTGAAGATTAAAGCGCATTTGATAGCCAAATGTACTGATTGTCCCTGTTCCCGTTCTGTCTTCTTTTTTGACTCCATGTTCGAGCACGTGCCTGCAAAGCTCTAAATATTGTTTCATTTACATCCAACCTTTTCTATTCGTACATGGTTATTATTCTATAACAAACCAACATTTTTTCCTAATTTAAATTTTTGATAAAATGATAGGTTTCCGGTGCTTTATCTTTTAATAGTTCATTTGTATCGCTATCCAGATAATAATAAGCAAAGGCTTCTGCAAAATACTCCTCTGGAAATGTTAAAAAATAGTCTTGATTAGGAAATATTTTTGCACTTTCAAGCTTCCAGACAGAAAGAAATTTTTGATTGTAGCGAATACTGTTATAAACATATTTATCAATCGAATGGGCAAGCTCATGCAGCTCTAAATTCACAGAACCGTGCCCCTTTCCTTTTTCGCTAAAACCTATCTTAACTAAAACAGTTTTTGACCCGCCTATTCCTGGAACATCATCCCAAGTAGTTTGACTTTTGTACCCCCTCGGAATCATCCCGGATAAATACTGTGCCGTTGGATTGTCCGTTAATTTGCCGACAAAGAGCTTAAGTTTAATATCTTCTTTGGCTATTTTTTTCAATAGAAAATAAGGTAAATGGTCAACCCTTTCGATAATCTCAGCTGCTTTAAGCTCATCGAAAGGATCAAACGGAAGGATAATAATACTTCCGATTAAACTTGGAGATTGGAGAACTAGGGATTGGTGAAGAAGAGAATTGTGCGGGTAATTCTTCAGTTGAATACCGCCCATTGCTGCTTGCGAACTGCCCATTAAAGTAAGGGTAAGAGTCGTTAATATACACAATGCCACTATTCTTTTCATCGTAGACTCCCCCTCCCGCAGCACTAAGGAAAACTTCTAAACTCTCTAAAATATATTTTATTTAAATTATACCATATGAAAAAATAGCATTATATAATCGCAGTCTAGCGAAAATTTGGAAATTCCTTTTCAAATAGTCGAAAATATGAAAAAGCCCTGACAAATTTGCCAGAGCTCGTTAACCAAATTTACTTAAGTATAGGAACGAACAACATCAGCTAAGCCTGGTGAGGAAGTGCCTGTTCCGACTGCTGCAAATTTCCAATCTGCACCGTGACGGTAAATTTCACCAACAACTAAGCATGTTTTGCCGCTATAATCATCTGTCAAATTGTAATGAATCATTTCTTGACCATTTGCAGAATTCACAATGCGAATGAACGCGTTTTGGATCATCCCAAAATGCTGTTTACGTTTTACACAGTCATAAATATTAACAACGAATACAAGTTTATGAACTTGTGCTGGAACACGGCTTAAATCGATTAAGATCTGCTCATCATCTCCATCTCCGTCACCTGTCAAGTTATCACCTGTATGCTGTACACTTCCGTCATTGCTTTTTAAATTACCAAAGTAAATGACATCACTGTTATTTCTAATTTTATCATTTTCACCTAACATGATTACGGACGCATCACAGTCGATATTTGCTCCGCCACCACCACCGAATAGTGATCCTAATAATCCACCGCCGCGGCTTTGTACTGGATCCCAGCCAAGTCCTACCATAATTTTTGATAATCCTGGATTTCCTTTTGTTAAATCGACTCTTTGACCTTTTTGTAAATTAATAGCCATGTTTTCACCTCATTAAATTTTTGATCCTTTAGATCTTTGTCTTCTTCATTTATTTTAGCTTTTTCATGCTGCACAAGTAAGGGGGAATGCTTTTTGGTTAGCTTCCTTGGTGCTTAATTTTTTTAAAATTATCCTGTAGCTGTTCTAATCTTCTTGTACCTTCTGCACGCATACGTTTGTTTTCTTCTTCGATTGCTTTTGTTTCCTGCATTCCCTTAATAATAATATTCCAGGATTCCTCTATCGTTTCAATCTTAATGCTTGGTGCCCCAGCAAGTCTAGCAATATCTGCGCTTTGCGAGGAAATATTTTGGGCATTGCGAAGGAGCATTTCATTTGTTCTTCTATCAAGCTCATTCATGGAATCGGCTACTAGCTTTTGACGTTTGGCAGCAACCGCTTGTATCAAGCCGTTTTTAAAGATTGGAATCGTTGTAACAAAAGCGGAATTAATCTTTCCAATGAGCTTTGTGTTTCCTCTTTGTAATAAACGAATTTGCGGTGCTGTTTGAAGTGATACCATTTTCGCCATTTCCAAGTCGTATACTCTTTGTTCCATAAGGTCAATGGCATTTCTCAATGTATCTAGCTGCATGGAAGCCATTTGATCTCCTGCAGCCGTTCGTGCTTCAAGCTGAGGAAGCTGATTCGCTTTAAGCTCGTCAATCTTCATTTGTCCTGCTACCGCGTATTTTTCCAATGTTAAATAGTATTGATAGTTTTGCTCGTACATTTGATCAAGCATTGTAGTAGAGTCGACCATTTCACCTTGATATTTTGATATTTCCACATATACTTTATCAATTTCTTGGCCCATCGTCTGGTATTTCCCAAAGAGCTTATCAATAAGCTTTTCGCCTTTTTTGAAGAGCTTACCGAATAACCCTCCAGATGTCTTTTCAAAGTCTTTCTTATCAAACTTATCCATAATTCTGCCAAGCTGCTTTAATAATTCCCCAGAGTCCTCAACTTTTGTGGATCTCATATTACTTAATATTTGATCAGAGAAACGTGAAATTTGAGTAGCTGGCTCTTTACCAAATTCAAGAATTTGGATTTGATCTCTCTCATCAATAGACCGTGCTAAGTTTTGCACCTCAGGGTCATTTCTAAGAGCTAGTTTAATTTCCGATGCTGATGCTTCTGTAAGTTTATCCTCTTGCGTTTTATTCAAAGTAAGATCTAGATTTGTCTGCTGCAATTGATTCATGACATCAGTCTCCCCTTAAATTTTTAAATATTCCTCTTACCTTTTTTAATATGGAAGGTTCTTTAAACTCCTGTTCAAATACAACATCCTCCAGCCAATGCACATCATATATTCCATCCTCTATAAAGTTTTCTAAATCATTATGTCCTGGCGGATTGTAAAGGACAATGTCAATTCCAAATTGATTTAGCAGCAATAACAATGCTGCATCTGTCCTTGTCATTGTTCCATTGAGTTCATTGTTATAGAGAATGAGCTTCGGTACATCCTGTGAATAGTCAAATTTTTGGAGCAGCTGCAAAACACTTGCTGGAATCTGCATGCCTTGTGAAAATAAGTAGGTTTTCAATTCCTCGATATTTTCGTGATAGATTGGTTTAATATATGGACGTGCACATATATTTCGAATGGCTGTTGCTATTCCATTTTGAAGTCCGGTTGGCAAGTGCTGGTATTTCCAGTAGTGCGCCGTCACCATTTTATGAGGATCAAGCAACCCATCTTTACCGAGGGCATTGCGATAATGAAATCGAAAATCATTGTTCACATTATTTGTAAATGGGAATCTTCTAATTAAAAGACTATAATCGTACTCTGATATTAATTGTAAGCGGTCCCAATACTCCTTCCGATTTTTGCTTACACCTTGTACTTTAGCAAAAATAGAAGGAATTTTGACTTGTCCGTTTTTCACTTCAAAATTTGGCCGTACCATTGCCTTTTCTTTAATTAAAATAAAAAGCTCATCGTATGTTGTTTTCAACGTGACAGATAAAGGCGTATAATCTCGGAGCTGCCATGGCTTATAAAGACCAGACCCTTCATGGTTTAATATAGACTCAATCTCTCTTGAAGCCCGGTAGGCAACAGTAGCCGAGCGTCTGCTCTTTTCAGTTGGAAATCGCTCCGGGTCCTTTCTCTCAGGATAGCTGTAAACAAAGGTTCCTTCTAACCCCTCATTCCAACCAGCAAGCCAATCACTCCCTGATGGCGAGAAAGATACAAGATCACACCCTAAATTCATTAAATAAAAAAGGAAGTATTTATGGCTATTATTCGTTTCTCCATACCATAAAAATTTCGGCATCGCTTTTTCCAGATCGATATGGTTCCAATTTTGTCCAAGATGGTTAAATGTCCATTTAATAACATCGACAAGGACCCTTCTCAATTCTTGACTGTTTAACCCCTCTGGCTCCACTGTTGAAAACAGCTGCAATGTCGAAATCATCGCTTCCCTTGTTTTCCGATGCAAAGAGGGGATATTGGATTTTAATAATAGCTGTTCACCGTCAAGGAATGCCACAAATCGATTAATGGATAGCTTTTGATCCCTATTAATATTTAACACCTTTTGGATGGCTTGAAAGTGATGATTATCGATTGATTTATCAAGTGCCTCTTCGCTAATTAATATGAGGTCAGCCTGCTCTGTATGGATTAGATCATAAAGACGATTATAATACTCATCTTCATCTAAAGGAACACCTAAAAAGCGGGCAACCACTTGACCTAAATGAATGGTGCCTTGCTCAATAGAAAATTGCGGCCTTTCCCTCAATGGCTTTTTCAAAGTACTCAACCAATTATCATTAGATACTGGCAATAAATTCGTTTTTATTTGATTATAAGAATGATTCATTTTATTTTCCCTTCCCTTTGCAAGCGAAAGATGGTAATAGCATGTATAAATTTTTCTAAAAGCAGAAAAAAATATGAATATGTAAAGTTATTACCATCATATCACACCTGAAGAAGTTTTCTAAAACGATTCCATCAATATTCCAAAAAAACTTCGAATGAAATTCTTCTATTTTCAATCTTTCACCCTTTTTCTCGTCCCTGCATATGTTTAAGTACGTTGAATTATAGAAGGTGAATAAAATGAGGTTCCTATTTAGAAGGGCGAAATACCATTTACAAGAATCAGATTTAGAGCCCGTTGAAACAGTTTTGGGTTCGGGATATTTTGTATTAGTAGATTTATTTTTTTGGTCCTTACTGATTACATTTATGACAATGTCTCTGCATTTCTCATTAGTATGGGGTTCTATTATCTTTTTTACTTCATACATGTTTGGAGGAGGCCTATTCTTAATTTTAAGAAAGTGGCTTGGGGATTAGCCGCTAATCGTTACATCTGTTATATTCCTAAATATTTTTGATAAAATCTCTTCCCCAGCCATTACTCCTCTTTTATTAGTTAACATATAATGAGCATCCTCAATATTCTCATTGGCCAATTCCCCATGAGATGGAACAAATGGAAAATCACAATCTTTTAAAAAATCATGATCAAGCAGTGAATCACCAGCCCCATAAACAGTTAAGATTCCCTCACGCTCTTTAATAAACTTAACAGCCTCGCCTTTGCTTATTGGATTTGGCATAAAATAGAGCTTTCTTCCCTGTATTGAAACTCTCCAGCCAGCTTCAGCCGCCTTATGTTTCACGATCATGATTGCTTCCAGGCTCAAGTTTTCTTCAAGAATATAGTAAAAGAATAATCCTTCGGCCCTTTTTATCGTTCCCGGTATATTTAATTCCCGCAAATCTTCTTCCATTTCTTTAATGGGTTTGCATTCAGTTTTCAGACGCTCCTGAACTAATCTTTGCCATTCAATTAGGGGGTCCCCCTTATAAATGATATTGGCACCATTTGACGTAATTGCATATGTTAGTGGAATGCAGGTCGAAAATATAAAGATTCGATTAAATTGATCCCATGTTCTAGTCGTTACAGGGACAAACAAAATATGGTCTGCAATTTGGCGAAGAGCTTCTGCAGACCTTCTTGTCATAAACGCAACTTCCCGATCTGCTTTTTTCTCCACTCCGATAAGATCATTCACTTCTGTTTGTTTAAAGTCTGTCAGAGCCCGCTTTGAATAAATAAGTGTACGATCTAAATCTGATGCAAACATTTTCATTATTTCATTCCTACCTTTTTAATTAATCCGCAGCATGTATAGCTCATCTCCGGATAATGTAAAACTTCAACATTTCTTTCTTTAGCAAGCATTAATATATGTCTGACATATGGACTTTCCATATCCTTCATGAGAATTTTCCATGGCACTCTTCTTAGTAAAACCCTTGTCGTTTCTCCAACACCCGGTTTAATATAATTTGTATTCTCAATATTATATTCTTCTTTTATTTTTTTCACATCTTGCATACCTTGAAATGTTGCCTTTTCATGGGACTCAAGCAGGTAAGCCGCAGATTTAGCAGCTTCCTCATAAATAGCAGGAAATTCATTCGTAATTACATCTAAATACTCATTGGAAACATCAGAACCAGCTAAATCCTGATAATATTTTGCCCCATGAAAATCATTAGGTCCAATAAGTTCTTTATTTAGGACTGTGCGGCTTATCAATCCAGATACTGTTGAGTTTAAACAGGCACTAGGAATTAAGAAATCCTCTCTAGTTCCATAAAGAGTCGTACAATGTCCAGGATCTGCAAGTACAGCGAGGCTATCATCAAGCGCAACACCATATTTCTCTGAAATATCCTTACAAGCCTTTATTAATTCAATCGAAATTGCACCTTTACCTGTCCATCCATCGATAAATTGAATTGTTTTTCCCGGATGTTTATCTAAAATATATTGAATTGCATTTTCGTCCAAACCTTTATCGCGAATGATAGAAACACTATAATGAGGTAAATTTGCATGATATCTTCCCTGAATATAACGTTTGATTAAGATCCCGATCGGAGTACCGGCCCGTGCCAAGGAAACTAGCACAGTATTTTCTCCTTTTAACTTGTAAATTTGTTCCGCAACGATCCCCGTGCATAAAGCGACTTTTTGCTTATATTCGAGCAATGTTTCGCGAAATAATTCTATATAATAGTCTGGTGGCTGATATTCAACCGGTAAAGTTTCGCTATAATGCTGTCCTAACTGAATTTGCTTTTCCCGATTATCAATCGAACCCTCCAACTGAAAATGGCTTAGATCCTTCAAAAGAAAAATCACGTCATTTTCAGCATAAGATCCAAATTTTGTTATATTATTTATTGAACTATTCATCTCGTAAACCTCCATTAAAGAATACTATTTTTATGTCTCTAATGTTTGTCTTTTTCAATTCATTAAGGAATGGCTGCAGTTCTTCCTCCGATACCGCTCTTTCAAAAAACACAAACAGATCATCGTATTCATTTGGGGGGATATTATAAACAAATTGGTCGACTTTCCAATCTTCTGGATTAGGGAATGATAGACCAAATGCTGCTCCATACGATTGACGATTTTCAACGTATATAGGGCTTCTAGTAGAAGACTGATAGCTGACACCATTTCCCATGTACGAGGCGATTATCATCGGCATATAAATAAATTCGCCTGTTCCAAGGCAAAGTGTTCTTTCCCCTAGTCTATGATTTTTTAAATACCTTCCCACTTCCTCCATTGACTGATTCCAATCATGATTTGTCACAGAATTTATTCCGAATCTGCCTGTTTCTTTTACATAAGGAATGCTCTTTATTTTCCCTTCTAATGAAATAGATGAATAGTGGATAGCGGTAGTATGTTCTGGGAAGATATCATGAAGCACAATCTTTTCCACCGTTTGGGAAACGGAAGCAACGCTTGATGGTGAAGGTGTTCGACATTCAATATCCGGTGAACCAATCGCCTTCATAAACCCTTTAAGCAAACTTACTGATTGAATCGTGATTTTAAGCTCCTCTTCAAGCCCCTTGTATAAAAGCTGGTCCTCCTCAGAACGCCAATCCAAAATAGACACAACTGTATACTTATCTCGTGGAAACTGTTTTTGAATGGAGCGAATAATGTTTATGGCCGTTTTTCCCGTTGTCATTTCATCATCGACTAATATAACCTCCCGCTGATTATTTAATAGTGATTCATCGATATAACAACGGTGTGAGGTGGCATGGGAATGCTCCTCCTCAAAGGTTATAACTGGTTCTAACCCTACGAGCTTTTCCCTCGTTGTATGGAAGAAATCTGCTTTTTGGAAATATTGATAAAAGGCATGTCCGAGTGCAGTTGCCGTCTCTGCAAAACCGATAATAACTGGATTTAAATGTTCACCTACAAAAGGCTGTTCAGCAAAACTATCTGAACCATTATTAAACAAGGAAACTAGCTTTTCCCTTAAACCCGCTTTTTCAAATGTAACCTTCTCTAAATAACGATTTGCCAGCAAAGCCCCTGTTAACATTCCCATCCTAGGCTCAATAGGGATATGCTTTCCTAAAACCTTGCTAACAAATAAAAAGGATCTCTTTTTATTAATTCTCGCTGCCATAATAAACAATTCATCGATTGGCAGCTGATATGGATTGTCGGTTATCTCAATTTCAACGCTCAACCGGTTGAGGATCGGAAGCGTAAATTTCGTTGGTGAGCAAGTCGATGTAAGTGTATTCTTCATTTAGCACCCCGTAAACTTCAGATTTTAATAGAATTTTTTGCGCCCAATAGTAATGTGGTTTAATCTCATTCATTTTATTAGAGAATTTACTTTTCATAACACCGATCTTCCCATCAGCCTTATCGATAATATTTTTTGCGTCAAGGTATTCTTCAAATGATACTGTATTTAATGCCTGTACCGGTCTTATATGGGTAGGGTGTATGATCGTTTTCCCTGTCAAACCGTTTGTAATATCCATCAATATTTCTCGTATCAGCCCGTCCATATGTTTATCAATTAATTCTGACCTAAAATGAATTCCTTCCTGCCCATATTTCTCGCGAAAAGGTGTCTGTCTTAGCTGTGGCTTTAACATCCTTTCCTTTGAAGAGAAATACTCCCAAACAGGCCCGGATATAACATATGGATGGTCAGAGCGCAAGAAAACATTAACGATATCTGAGATGCAATCGCGAATAACCGCTATATCATAAACAGTCGTATCCGAATTTCTGCGAATGCCATATAATCCGCAAAAATCAGTTGCCCCAATTCGAATATTGAGAATGAGATCCTCATATTGGTCCACCAAATATTTAATGGCCATTAGCTCATCTAGTCTTGTTTCTTTTTCAATGACCTTTTTTGTTTCTAATATCGGAAGTGCAAACAGTCTATGGCCTGCATCATTAAGCCTTCTAATTTCCTCTAAAACTAGCTTGTCCTTTTCTGGAGAAAATTTCGGTATGACGATGCCCGTTAATAAATCCAAACCTTTTTGAATACTATTCATTAATCGCTTAAGCTGTTCATAACTGCGAATACGGATAAACATTAATGGCAGGTCATCCTCTATTAAAAGGCCTTTCTCCATATCTTCTTTTAAATTTCTTAGTTCCTGTACAAGCATAGACTCAGCTAGTTCTACTTCATCATCACCAATTGCATCCTCTAAGCAAATAACCATAGAGGTCAACCCTGAATGTTTTTTTGTTAGTAAGTCCTGATGAATATTTGGACGGGTTGACGGCATATAGAGCGTTGCCCCCAGCGCATTGGATAGGATGTCTTTCCTTGAATTTCTTGTAAACTCTTGAGGCTTTTTATAAAAAATTTCATTGCAATGAATATCGCTAAGGTTTGTAAATAATCTCATCCTGTTTGCTCCGTTTCCAATAAATTAACAAAAGTAAAATAGGTAAAAAGAAAGGGAGCGGACAATTGTCTGTTCCCTAAAAATCATATAGTAATCTATTATTCACCAGTTGCTGCTTTCTTTTTATTCATGAAATGTACAACGAACGTAGCTGCAAATGTAATAAGTAAAATGATGAAGAAATAAATATGGTCAATGTGGATACCTGCAACACCTAATAGCATCTTCACAGAGATAATCAAGATAAGAACATAAGCTGATGTTTCTAACTCTGGCACTCGATCGATTAGCTTTAGGAACACGCCTGCGATCCCACGCATCATTAAAACGCCAAGCATACCGCCTAATAATAATACCCAGATTTCCTGGCTGACCCCGAATGCAGCTAATACACTGTCAACAGAGAAGGCAATATCCATTAATTCAACAGCAACTACAGTTCCCCAGAATGTTCCGAAGAGACGAATTAATAAACCGCTTTGGTTCATTCCCTTAATTTCATCTTCATCTGCATCTGCTTCTTTCTTTTTATCAATAAAGTATTTAATGGCTAACCAAGCAAGATATCCGGCTCCTAATATTTTTACCCACCATAGCTTGATTAGGAAAACGCCAATACCGATTGCGATAAAGCGGAAAACATACGCCCCGAGTAATCCATAAAAAAGTGCTTTCTTACGTTGTTTCTCCGGCAAATGCTTTACCATTACTGCAAGAACTAGAGCATTATCTGCTGATAAAAGCCCTTCTAAAATAACAAGTGTTCCTATTAATCCCCAGCTAACTGGATTTGATAAAACTTCAACCCACATTTCCCAATTAAAAAACTGGGAATAAGTGTTTAATATACCTTCTAATATCGTCATTCTTGTTTGTTCCTCCCGAAAATGTCTAATTTATGTTTGTAGGTTAATTCACATTTTATCGTATCAAAGGATATGCAGTATACTGCCTTTTAACAAAAGGAATGAACTACCAGCATATCCAATGGAAAATTTTATTCGATAGAATTTTTATTTAAGCACCTGATCTAGCAGCTTCGCTTTTTATCCAACTTGTAAACCGAAATCTTTTGCTAATGCAGCAAGGCCACCCTGATAGCCACTTCCAATTGCATTAAATTTCCATTCACCATTATGTCTGTATAATTCACCCACAACAATTGCCGTTTCTATTGAGAAGTCTTCCCCTAAATCATAGCGGATTAGCTCTTCGCCAGAATCTTCGCTTAAAATCCGAGCATAAGCATTGGAAACCTGTCCAAAGTTTTGATTGCGAGCTTCTCCATCATGAATGGTAATTGTGAACGTAATACGCTGTACATCAGCTGGAACATTCGCTAAATTAACTTTTACCTGTTCATCATCGCCATCACCTGCACCAGTACGGTTATCACCTGTATGTACAACAGAACCATTTCCGCCATTCGTATTGTTATAAAATATAAAGTCGCTATCAGATGCTACTTTTCCATTATCTCCAAGCAGAAATACGGAAGAGTCCAGGTCAAAATCATTGCCGCCGTCATATTTATTTACATCCCATCCTAAGCCTACAACTACTTTTGATAGTCCAGGATTTGTTTTTGTTA
>NZ_JBALPC010000204.1:0-4019 GCF_036965225.1 Bacillus sp. JJ1474
ATCAATCGGTATCTTTGGTGCCCGTCATTCGCAAAAAGCGGTCGCCAGGGTCATCAATCGGTGACTTTGATGCTCGTTATGCACAAAAAGTGGCCGACACGGTCATCAATCGATGTCTTTGGGGTTACGAATGTAGTTTCCCTTTTACATTGCCTTTAAAAATAAAGAGAATCCTTCCTATGGCAAAAGGCTTGGAACACGGCGTAATTGTTGATATAATAACATATTGAACCACTGCATTTTTGCAGAAAGGATAGTTGATATGTTGCAATGGTATGTTATGTCCTTGTTTCTATACTTCCCTCAAGATAAATCAGAATATTTTCCTGCTGCCATCAGTTTTACGATTTTCTTTATCTTATGCGTTTTAACCTTCCGATTCATTTTACGGATTTCAAAACGTGAAGCAATCAAGGCAAAGGAACTTGAGGATCGAATTATGAATAACTTGAATAGCACTGAAGAGAAAAATTAGCAGAAGCAGGAAATAACCAAATCTATTTTGATTTGGTTATTTTTTTTTGCTAATTGAATTAAAGATTTGGGTTTAACCTGCCAAATAATTGATTATGAAAAGGGAGATAGGGTGATACTAATGGAAGAATTTGTTTGATAGGAGTTTTTTTAACATGAAAAAGGCTTGGTTATTACTCCCTTTTTTTATTTTAACAGGGTGTGGGGAAGAGACGATCAGAAATCTGGATGTTGAAATGTATAATGCCGTGGGGGACTCCTTAGGAACGATCAAGTTAGAGGAACAGGCAAAAGGGGTCAAACTATCTTTAGATTTAGAGGGTTTGCCTCCAGGTGAGCATGCCATGCATATTCATGTTATTGGAAAATGTGAACCCCCAGATTTCAAGTCAGCGGGAAATCATTTTAATCCAGAAGATAAGGAGCACGGTCTGCTTCATCCTAAAGGATCCCACGCTGGTGACCTTCCTAACCTCATTGTAGGGGAGGATGGAAAGGCCAAGGATGAAATTATGGCCCCGCAGGTCTCACTCAAGGAAGGCAAACAATCATTATTAACGAAAGACGGAACCTCTATTGTGATTCATGATGGCAAGGATGATGGCATGACACAGCCAGCTGGTGATTCAGGTGATCGGATTGCATGTGGGCCTATTTCAAAGGATAAGAAGAAGAAATAGAATAAATAAGACCTTTCCGGGTGATGGGAAAGGTCTTTCGTTTTGTTGCTTGTATTTCATCTCTTCTATTTTATCAAGGCTGTTTTCTAAAAGATTGTTGTTTTTTATATAATATAGGGTGCTTGAATTTTCCGATAAAGTATTTGATATAATTAAATGGTAATCTCCACCAATACTTCACTATTACAATGTAACTATTTGTAAATTTAGTTAATCTAAAAGGTAATGAATAAATTTTGGGAGGTGAATAAATGAAAAATTTATTGTTACTAATTTTGTTAGTAAGTCTGTTTTTTGTCTCCGCTTGCACAAATGAAAAAACACAATCATTAGAAGAATTTTATAAGGATGCTAAAATTGAAAATGTTGATAAAGTAATCATTCAAGATGGTTCAACTGGTGCTTCAAAAACGATAACTGTACAAGAACAAATTGATGAATTTCTATCTCTGATTAAAGATATAGAGTTTACTCCTCAAAAAAATCAAGAAAAACGTGATGGGTGGCGGTATGGTATTGCCCTTTTTGATGGTAAAAAGGATTTTAAATTCACTCTAAATGAAATTGGTAATACCTATTATGATTCAAACCCAGACATTCATCCGATTGTAGAGAATTACTACAAAAAATTAGAGATTGCAGAGGAATAATGACCTCTTATTTGAGGTCTTTTCTTATGCACTTCTCAACATTTCAACCGTAGTATTATTCGATTTTTGACACGCTGAAATAAGCATTTGCTCCACTCGTTTTTCAAATGCCAAGTTTTTCCCTATATCGAGCCAACGGAACCAGTAGAGGTAATTATCCAAGTATTTTGTTGCGACTCCTTTAAAACGCTCCATCCAACCTTTCAAGCGATTATGAAAGTTATTAACGTGTTGAATGTGATAGATTCCTTTTTTAACACGCTGTTTTTGACGTTCATTGACTGTTTCGTGTTGCAACCCCTTCATCTTGGCAAACTTTCTATAATTCGTTGCAGTATCAGTGCATAGCAAAGCAGACGGCTGAATATACTCACCTATCACAGTGTCGATTTCTTCGGCTCTAACACGACCTTTTCCTGCTTTTAAAGCAATCACACTACCGTTACGGTCTTGTGCCACTACAACGGCAATTTTAAGGTTAGAAATCCCTCTTTTTTCGTCTTTTTCTCCACGCTTCTTGGCTTTCCTATGAGTGATTTCTCTACCTTTCATAGACTCACGAAAGAAGGTTTTGTCACTCTCAACGATACCTTGTAGTTGATTAAAACCAAGACTTCCTAATGAGTTCAAAATTTTATGCCTCCAATAAAAGGAAGTAGAAATGTGTATTTGAAGTTTTTCAGCGATTTTTGGTAGGGTGTATCCTTCCACCATTAGTTCAATGTAATTCACCCATTTTTCGGGGTAGCGAGAGCCTGAAAATGGCGTATTTGTCAGATCGTTGAAAGATTTTCCGCAATCATTACATAAATAGCGTTGTCTTGAACGATATTTACCGTTTCGTTTAACCGAAGTGCTACCACAATGAACACAGCCCAAACCAGAAGCAAATCGGGCTTCACGAATACTTTTGAGTAGTTTAGTAATTTTATCTGGTTCATCTGGAAACAAGTCCTGTTTCATTGCATTAAATAACGCCATTTGTTCTGATTTAGTTAATTCGCTGAAATCTTCATATATGTCTTCCCACATACTCGAACGCCTCCTGAATGCCCATTATATCAGCCTTTTAAAAGTATGGTCAAGAAAGCCACAATCTATACGAAAACAGCCTTTATCAAAGATGCTTCATAAACTTCCTTTTTCTATTCACTTATCCCTCTTGTTACAAACTAAGTAATAAAAAAAATATAACATAGCCTTTTAACAGCTTGATATAAACCATAATGTAAAGAAGTTCCCTTTGCCGTTTTAGATTATGTTATATTTTCTGTATAGAGCATGATAAGCCTTTTTCTAGGAGGGTAAAATATGTCTTATTCGCTAAAGGTTCAAGATTTAATTGATAGAAACCATTTTCAAAAGGCCAAAGTGATCGCTGGTCATGGCGGACTATTGAATACTATTAAGTGGGTTCATATACTGGAATCGAAAGAGATAGGTACCTTCATTAAGGGAAAAGAATTAATATTAACAACGGGAATTCAACTAATATCCGAAGAGACTCTATTTAAATTTTTAGAACAACTGATCACAAAAGAAGCAGCCGCTTTATGTATTGAATTTGGTGAACATATTCAATCTGTTCCAAATAGTGTGATTGAGTTGGCTAATCGGCATAATTTACCGATTATTGTGTTTAATGAAATAGTTCCATTTATTGAAATAACACAGGAAATACATAGTATGTTAATTAATCAACAGTATGAAATGATCAAACGGCTTGAAAATTATTCACAAGAAATAAATAAATTAACATTAAAAATAACCCATTATGAACATATCCTCATGAAGCTTTACAAATATTTAAACATGAACGTTGCATTTATCATTAATGGGCAGCAGCCATTATTTATTCCAAATGAAAAACATCACATATATGAGAACTTAAGGGACCAATACGAACAAAAAGGGGAAGGAAGTCATTTTGCCAAATGTGAAGTAAATATATTGGAGGAAAGTTATGGAGAAGTATGTATTTTCACGAAGAATCGAACAATAAATGAGTTTGAATTATTAATTCTGGATAGAACTGTTACGGCGTTATCGCAATATTTGCTGCGCAGTCTATACATAGAAGAAAAACAAAACATTCACTCCCGGCTATTACTGGAGTCTTGGTTAGATGGAACAGTTGAAGATTCTGTGATTACTAATTTCTTACAGGAACAGGGTTTTCATAATTTATTAAATTGCTCATATTTTGTATTAATCG
>NZ_JBALPC010000205.1:0-4134 GCF_036965225.1 Bacillus sp. JJ1474
ATTATTAATTAAGCTATCTTTCAAAAGAGGGTGAGATCATGTACCGATTTTCGATTGATAAAGATGATTGGATATTAAGATTCTCTCCCCATGTCCAAATAGAGCTGGAAATAAAACAAATTATCGTTAGCTCTATTGCACACCTGGGCAAACAGCTCCCATCATTTCCTCATGGAGAGTCTTTCATCATTATGAATGATCAGATTGGTTTAATCGTATTTAATGTAGAGAAAATCCCTTCCCTCATATTAACGGTATCTAATATTGTCAGTAAAGATAGATGGTATATTCAAGAAAATTTTACAATTAAACCGTATAAAAAAAAATAATTTCGGCGAAAGCCGTTTTTTTTTTGGAAAAATAATTGACAATTTTATGATTGGGTTTAAAATGTTGTACTAAGGCAACATTTATATATTGATGAAAAATTAATGTATATACCAAAAATATGTGCACTTATTGAATAAACGTGCATACACTCAATTAAAAGAGGTGACGATTGATGAAAAAATTATTAGGGATGCTGCTTGTATTATCATTATTTATTCTTGGCGCTTGTTCATCTGACTCTTCAAATGGATATCAACGTGGTGAAAAGCTCGTTGTTACAACAACGATTAGCCAAATAGCTGATGCGGTAAAAAATATCGGCGGTGACAAGGTGGACGTACAAAGCCTGATGGGGCCAGGAACTGATCCTCACCTTTATAAAGCTACACAAGGGGATATTGGGAAGCTGCAAAAAGCAGATGTGATCTTTTATAACGGGCTTCATTTAGAAGGAAAAATGCTCGATGTCCTCGAGAAAATGAATAAAGATAAACCAACTTATGCGATCGGTGAATCGCTCAAGGAAGAAGAACTATTATTAAAGGCAGATGGAAAAGGTGCCATCGATCCACATATTTGGTTTGATATTGATTTATGGACGGGAGCATTAAAGGAAGTGGAAAAGGGTCTTATCAAAGCAGACCCTGACAATAAAGCTTACTATGAAAAAAATGCCCAAGAGTATTTTAATAAATTAAAAGAGTTAAAAGAGTTTGCTGCTGCAGAAATGGAGAAAATTCCTTCCGAACAAAGAGTCCTTGTGACAGCACATGATGCATTTGGATATTTTGGTGCGGCATTCAATATGGAAGTAGAAGGTTTACAAGGTTTAAGCACAGATGCGGAATATGGCCTTGGAGATGTTCAAAAAATAGTAGAGTTATTGGTTACAAGAAATATAAAAGCAGTGTTTATTGAGTCAAGTATTTCCGAACGCTCTATTAATGCGGTAATTGAAGGGGCAAAGAAAAAAGGCCATGATGTGAAAATTGGGGGAGAGCTTTACTCAGATGCTATGGGAGAAGAAGGAACCGAAGAAGGTACCTATATTGGCATGTATAAACATAATGTAAATACAATTGTAAATTCAATGAAGTAGGTGAGGTCATGAATCCGGTCAAAGTGGAAAATTTAACCGTTGCTTATCAAAAGAAACCTGTTTTAGAAGATGTTCAATTTGATGTGCCGGAAGGAAAGTTAATTGGTATTATCGGTCCCAATGGGGCAGGCAAATCAACATTGATTAAAGCAGTGCTAGGGTTAATACCAAAAACATCGGGAAACGTAGAAATTTATGGAAAACCATACAGTCCAAAAGAAAGGGTTGTTGGGTATGTCCCTCAGAGAGGATCTGTAGACTGGGATTTTCCTACTAATGCACTTGACGTTGTTTTAATGGGGCGCTATGGACATATTGGCTGGTTTAAAAGGCCAGGAAAAAAAGACGTTGAGTATGCAAAAGAATGTTTACAGAAGGTCGGCATGGAAGAGTATGCTGACCGGCAAATAAGCCAGTTATCAGGGGGACAGCAGCAGAGAGTTTTCCTTGCTAGAGCTCTTGCTCAAGATGCAAAAATATATTTTATGGATGAACCGTTTGTTGGGGTGGATGCTGCTACGGAAAGAGCCATTATTGAACTGTTGAATGATTTGAAAAATCAGGGAAAAACAGTTCTTGTTGTTCACCATGATTTACAGACAGTAAAAGATTATTTTGACCATGTCATTCTATTGAATATAAATGTAATTGCAGCGGGACCAACAGAAGAAACATTTACAATTGAAAATCTTCATCGGACATATGGCGGAAAGCTGACGTTCTTAGAGAAGGGTCAAATAATGGCGGAAACGCAGCGGAGGTGATTTTGATGAACGACATGTTAAGGCTGCTTCTGTTTGATGCAAATACACAATGGGTATTGCTCGGTACGATGCTTTTAGGCATAGCGAGCGGTGTCCTTGGGAGCATAGCACTCCTAAGAAAGCAAAGCTTGATAGGGGATGCGGTCGCGCACGCTGCTTTGCCAGGAATATGTATTGCTTTTTTACTTATAGGAGAGAAATCACTTATTGCACTTTTAATTGGTGCAACGATCACAGGCCTCCTAGCAGCTTATTGTATTCAATTTATTACATCAGCCTCTATTTTAAAAGAGGATGCGGCTATTTGTTTAGTCTTGTCGGTGTTTTTTGGATTTGGGATTGTATTATTAACAAAGGTGGCCCAATCATCATCTGGAAATAAGAGCGGGCTTAGTGATTTTATTTTTGGCCAGGCGGCCTCGCTAGTAGGAAATGATGTCAAGATAATGGCTAGTACGGCTGCTGTCTTAATTTTAGTAACGGCCTTACTTTTTAAAGAGTTAAAAGTATTAACCTTCGATCCAGAATTCGCAATAGGATTAGGGCTCCCATCTCGTTTCTTGAATTTTCTTTTTCTGACATTATTAGTAGCAGCTGTCGTAATTGGCATACAGGCAGTCGGAGTTATTTTAATGGCTGCGTTATTAATCACACCAGCGATTGCCGCACGATATTGGACGGAATCGCTTGGGAAAATGGTTGTCATCTCTGGTGTTTTCGGGGCTATATCTGGAATGGCTGGAACTTTGATAAGTACACTTAGAGAGGGCTTGGCGACAGGACCATTTATTGTTGTTACTGCTACAGCATTGTTTCTCGTTTCTATGCTTTTTGCCCCTCAAAGAGGTTTAGTAACAAAATGCATAAAAAGAATACTTCGTGACAAGCAAATTAGAGAACAGCAAATTTTGCATCAGCAAAAAGGGAGTGGCTTATCATGAGCTATGAAGGATGGATATTAATTGTTGCTTCATTAGCTGGCATTGCATGCGGAATTACTGGCTGCTTTCTAATTTTGCGTAAGCTCTCCATGCTAGCAGATGCGATTAGCCACACAGTTTTACTTGGCATTGTGTTAGCTTTTATTATTAGTCAAAGTATGAATGGATTGTATATGTTAATTGGAGCGGCAGTTGTAGGCTTATTAACTGCTTTTCTCGTTCAAATTTTTCATAGCTCAGGGATACAAGAGGATGCATCCATTGGAGTCGTTTTCACCTTTCTTTTTGCAGTCGGGGTAATCCTCATCACCTTGTATGCTGGGGATGTCCATTTAGATGTTGATCATGCTTTAATGGGGGAAATCACATTTGTCCCTTGGGATCTTGTGCAGTGGGGCCCTTTACCAGAATTGCCAAAAGCGTTTTTAATGCTTTCTGCTGTGCTTATCATCGACTTAATTATGATTCTGCTATTTTACAAAGAATTGAAAATTACATCCTTTGATCCGAGCATGGCTGCAGCAATTGGAATTCCAGTTTTGCTGATCCACTACTTGTTAATGGGGATGGTATCAATTACTACAGTTGCATCCTTTGATAGTGTTGGTGCTATTTTAGTTGTTGCGATGTTAATCGCACCTGGTGCATCTGCCTATTTATTAACAGATAAATTAAGTACAATGCTTGTATTAAGTGCAATTTTCGGAGTAGGTGCGGCCATTATGGGGTACTATTTGGCAAGCTGGCAGGATGTATCAATCTCAGGAAGCATGGCTACAATGAACGGAATTCTATTTGCACTCGTATTTTTATTTTCACCATCTAAAGGATTCATATCGAAAAAATTGCATATTAAAAAACTGAAAACAGATTAATAGGGAGCTCTTCCATTTTGGGAAGGGCTTCTTTTTTTGTAAATCTTAAAAACTGACAAAATAACGAGATGTGGTATCGAAACAATTTAACATATCGAAAATGAGTAAAATCTAAATTTAGATTT
>NZ_JBALPC010000206.1:0-24075 GCF_036965225.1 Bacillus sp. JJ1474
TTTAAAAAGTCCAAGCAGAGAGTCTGGATGGACATTTCACCGAGAAATGGGTTTAAAAAGTCCAAGCAGAGAGTCTGGACGGACATTTCATCGAGAAATGGGGTTTGAAAAGTCCGAGCAAAGTAAAAAGGTTTAGCAACTTATCAACTGGATTAACAATGTCCTTTAGTCTTTCTAATTAGTAAGAACCTCTGCATAGATCTCGAAAGTCTAAGTAGAGGTTCTTATTCATCTCTCTCAATACTTACATTTACTTCTTTTAACCGGTCAGTTACTAGAGGGACGACCATTTGGAAATATTCATTTGCCTTAAACTTCAACTGATTTCCGTCTATAAATAAGAATTCATATTCAGGAAAATTCCCTTTCTCGCCCTTATAATAAATCACTTTTTCCACTTCGCTCCATGAATAGGAAAGGTCCTGTTTAGAAAAGAGAGTTCTGTATGATAGGCCATCCTCTGAAATTAATTTAAAAGATTGGGATGCCGTCCAAAAGGGAATGACACTCAAGCAGACAAATGCGATGCTTAATATAATCGAAAACTTTCGGATATCGAATATGGAAATAATCATTGCAGCAATAACTAATAAAAACAACCCGATCCCATAGACAATGTAATTTTCTCCGGGTACAAAAACAACCTGGTAAATTCCTTTCGTGTAATATACACTATCTGCTATTGTCTGCGGGGCAAAGATGAGGAGAAAAGGAGTTGAAACAGCAATACATATTCCAATGGCCAAAAAAACATGCTTAGGCTGATAATTTTTTTCCAATTCATATCCTCCTTAAGATAATTAACCTTTTAATAGGGTCTTTCCATTTATCATTAATATCCATTTTAGTGAATTGTACAATATTTTCAATCTCGTAATAATGATGACCAGTCAACGTTTAATCTGAATTTGTTAAGTGGAACCATTTTCTAAAACTCCCGTCTAAATGTAAGGAGGGATAAATACAATGAAAAAACTAAAAAGTTGGTGGATTCTTTTTCTCATTATGCTCACTGGTTGTTCCGGACAAGAAGAACTATTAACAAGAATTGATGTTCAAAAAGTGAATGAAGAAGGAATGTACGAAGATGAAATCATTATTTCAGATAAAGAAACGATAAATCTACTAAGGAATTCTTTTGAAAAAGTGAAATGGGAACCTAACACAAAAGCTGAAATGTCGAGGAAAGAGGATGTATTGGCTACCTTATTCTACACTTTTGATGAGAATATGCCTGAAAGACTCTATGAATATAGAATTTGGTTTAACTCTAATGAAACTTCCACCATTATCAGTAATAATGAAAAAGAAGGTTATGGAACCTTGGATGAAGAAAACACAAAAGTAATCAAAAAAGCTTTTTCAATGTCATCGGAGGATTAGAGTTGAATCGTTCATTTTACGCTCTATTAATCAGCCAAACCTCCACGAATTTGGGGTTTGCTTTATATACAATGGTCGTTGTGCTGCATCTTTACAATGAAACCGGCTCGACCACAATATCGGCGATGGTCACATTAATAAGTGTATTATCCCGAATGGTAAGCGGAATATTTTTGCCCTCCGTATCGGATCGATTTCAGCTGAATCAGTTGTTGATATTTTCTCAGATTGCACAAGTGATGCTGTTATCTGTACTGTTTATTCTTTTTCAACAATCGCTTGATACGGTTATTATTATATTTATATTTAGTTTATTAGCAGTCATCTCGTTTTTTAATGGATTTTTTTCTCCTGTTAAAAGCACGATTGTTAAGGCTGTTGTTCCTGAGCATTCTAGGGTTAAAGCAAATAGTCTATTATCAAGTGTGGATCAAACCTTTTTATTTTCTGGCTGGACCTTTGGAGGGGTGCTGCTTGCATTCCTTGGAAAACAAACCACTCTTGTGATTACTATCTGTTTTCTAGCGGTTTCCGTAGTCAGCTTATTTTTTATAAAAATGAACCGGTCAACCAGCATAGTTACTGCAGAAGGAATGATCAGCAGGTTAACCTCTGGGTGGAAGTACCTTTTCCAGCACGAAGGATTGCGGGTCATCGTGATCATGGATGTAATGGAAACAATGGTCGGATCTATCTGGATAGGAGCTGTCACACTCACTTTCGCAAAAGAGGCACTCGGAAAAGGAGAAGCCTGGTGGGGCTATATCAATGGCGGCTATTATTTTGGAGCGATTTTAGGCGGGTTTCTTGTCTTCCGATTTTCAAAATTCTTAAAGGGTCGCTTAACGATACTCATGTTGATCGGTTCAGCTGCTTTTGGTTTATTGACCTTTTCATATGGCTTCGTAGGCCATGCATGTCTTGCTGTACTTTTAGTCATTTTAATGGGTCCTTCCTTTCAAGTTAGAGATTTGGCGCAAGAAACGATGTTCCAAAATAGTACAGACGAAAAGACGCTTACCCGGATTCTTGCTGCTAAAGCTACATTGGTACAATTGATCTTCATTTTTTCAATTATTGGCATTGGGGCTTTGACTGACCTGATTGGCGTCCGGCTCGTTTATATTCTGTCCGGCGGTTTAATGCTTCTTTCCTCTCTATATGGATTCGTCCATCTTTATTTGCATGGAAAAGGGTTATCATTGGAGGGGGAAGCGAGGGAAATGACATAGTATTATTTTGAAAAGACGACATTCGCTAAGTAAAGTGGGTGTCGTCTTTTTCAAAGCTATTTTACAATAATGTTGCATTTAACTAATCTGGTTAGTTAAAATGATAATATAATTAGTTGCTTTGAGAGGATACGAAAATATGAAAATAACAAAAATGCATTCCGTTTATCAATTAGCTTTTATGCCACGGTTATTCCCTGTAAATTGTTATTTAGTTGAAGAGGAGACTAGTCTCACTCTTATTGATGCCGCTATGCCATACAGTGCAAAAAGCATTATCCAGTCGGCAAGGAAGATTGGAAAGCCTATCACAAATATCATTATTACTCATGCCCATGCTGATCATGTAGGTGCATTAGACATACTAAAAGAGATTTTGCCAGAAGCACAAGTAAGCATTTCTTCCAGGGACTCACTCCTATTAAGAGGAGATACTACAATCCATCCTGATGAAAAAAATTTCCCGATACGCGGAGGGGTTCCGAAAAATATTAAAACCCGCCCTGATATTTTGCTTCATGAAGGGGAACGGATTGGTTCATTAGAGGTTATCCATTCGCCCGGCCATACACCAGGCTCTATCTCTCTTCTAGATACGAGGAATCGAAGTTTAATAGTTGGGGATGCATTCCAAACTAGAGGCGGGATCGCTGTTTCTGGAGTGGTGAAGCCATTATTTCCTTTTCCGGCATTAGCCACTTGGGATAAAGAAACCGCGCTTATAAGTGCTAGAAAATTAGTCGGCTGCCAACCGAGTTTGCTTGCTGCCGGACATGGGAAAATGATTGGTCATCCAATTGAATTGATGAAAAAGGCTATTGATCATGCAGAAATGAAATAAGCGCAAGAGAATAGAGGTAATGAAGATGACACGTCGTACGAAAATAGATTTAGCTGTAATTTTACTTAAAGCAACACAATTAATTGATGAACATGGCTTAGACCAGCTTTCTCTTGGTGTGCTGGCTGAGGAACTGCAAATTCGCCCTCCGTCCTTATACAACCATGTGAACGGATTAAATGAATTGAAGCAAAAGCTAGCCATTCATGGATTGAGAAAGCTATATGAGACGATGCTTCAAGCTGCTGCGGGACGATCGGGTGATGATGCCATTAAAGCCCTAAGTGAAGCATATATTGAGTTTGTTAGAAATCATCCTGGACTTTATGAGGCAACTTCGAGATTTCCTGATCCTGAAGATAAGGAATTACAGGAAGCGCAGGAGTCCATTGTCCGTCTTGCTGTCCAAGTACTGCAAGTGTATAGCCTGGAGGAAGAACAAGCTATTCATATGGTCAGGGGCTTCAGAAGCATTTTGCATGGATTTGCTTCCATTGAACGAATGGGTGGCTTCGGGCTGCCTTACGATACGGATAAAAGTTTGTCGATTCTCATAAATACATTTATTAAGGGTCTCCATTCTTATGAAAATGAGAAGGTGAATAGTGATGCTTTTAGAGAGTATTAAGGTAGTGAACATCATCCTTCGTTTTTTGCTGGAGCTTTTTGGCCTGTCTGTTTATGGATATTGGGGATATAAAATGGGGACGACATCCATTATGAGATGGGGGCTTGCGGCTGGAATTCCTATTATGATTGCGCTTGTTTGGGGTTTATTCGGATCGCCAAAAGCAACCTTTCAGCTTTCAGGAATCTCTCATTTATTGCTCGAAATAGGCATCTTTCTTATCCCTGTCGTATTGCTAATTAGTCTCGGGAAAGTTCAAATAGCTTGGTTTTATGGGATTATAGTGGTTGTGAACCGTATTTTAATGTATCTTTGGGAGCAATGATAGATATTTGATTCGGGATTATGTGATTTGTTAAAGTAGAAATAGAGGAAGGTGGATCATATTGGCTAAATCAATTGTTGAAAAACTAAATCTAACAAAATATAAAAAAGCTACGGTTTTGGGAATGCCTGAGGGTACAGATTATCTAGCAGAATTAACAGATTATGATACAGAACTGACGAATAGTCCGTATGATCTTATTTTTGCCTTCGTGTTAGATATGGAGTCTTTAAAGGGCCTTGTAGACAGGGTGATTGAGAAAAATGATTTAACGGAAAATGGATATATCTTTTTGGCTTACCCCAAGAAGGGGAATAAAGTTTACCCTACCTTTATTCACCGCGATCATTTATTAGGCGGGTTAGGTGCAAATGAGGATGGTTACATCGGTGCAAGCAATCTTAAATTTGCCCGTATGGTAGGACTGGATGATGTCTTTACAGTTGTAGGCCTTAAAATTGATGCTAAAAGTAAAGGAAGCACTTCTACAAAACCAAGCCAATGTGTGGATGACTATATCGAGATGATTCCAAATGTGGAGAAAGACTTGCAGGAGACGCCAGATTTGCTTGAAATCTATCAATCGCTAACACCAGGGTATCGAAAGGATTGGGCCCGTTATGTGTATAGTGCCAAACAAGAGGCAACAAAAGCGAAACGGCGCGATGAAATGAAAGTGATCCTTGCTGCTGGCTACAAGACTAGGGATTTGTATCGCAGAGATAATAAATAGGGGAATAAAGCAGCAGGGAAAAAGACGTTCATTAAGTAAAACTTACTTGATGAACGTCTTTTTCAGCTAACATATTTCTTGCCTCAAAAATCAATCCTCATTATCTAACCAAACATCCTCCCCATGTTTTCTCTTTTGCTGCTTATTGATTTTCCGATATTCCTTTGACTTGAAAATGATATCGAAGTCATAGTTTTCGGGATACAATTCACGTCCTTTTATATACAGCTTTAACCGTTTATGATTAATTGTCCGCTTTTCTCCTTGAATTTGAACAACATAATCACCTTTCGAATCTGGTCCCTTATATATGATTCCCATCTCATTTGTTTCCGTTAATAAAACATTATCTCCTTGTTCAAATAGGGTAAAGCTTTCCGTACTTGAATCAAGGGATGTTTTTTTTGCAGTCCTTCTCGCATATTTATTAATGGCAATTTGCTTCTGGTAGCCTGGCCCTTTTAAAATAGCTGCATCTAATTCATCGCGATAGCTTCGATTATTTTTATAAGTAATTTGATGAGCCTTTTCGATCAATTCTGGGTGCATGCCAAGCTTGATCGCGATGTCGAAAGCCTGGCTGTTTCCGCTTTGTCCAAGAAGAAGCTTGTAGGTTGGCCGCAATGTTTCAATATCAAATTCCATCATCCCATTTAGAAATCCGCTTGTTTTTTCCGCGAATTCCTTTATTTCATTGTAGTGAGTAGTGGCAAATAAAGTTGCACCCTTTTGGTAAAGCTGCTCGAGAATCACAATTGCCAATGCCATACCCTCGCTTGGGTCTGTCCCTGAACCCAATTCATCAAGAAGGACAAGTGAGTGGTCATTTGTGACTCGCAGGATATCAATAATATTTACAAGCCTTGAACTGAATGTGCTTAAGTTCTGTTCAATGCTTTGCCCATCTCCAATATCAACGAAAATATGTTGAAAAATGGCAATTTCGCTCCCGGGATTTGCTGGTATCGGCAAACCTGTTTGTGCCATCATGGTGAGCAGACCAACTGTTTTCAAGGTAACCGTCTTTCCACCCGTATTCGGCCCGGTTATGACCAAGGCGCGATGCTCTTCACCAAATTGAATGGAAAGTGGGACAGCTTTGTCGCCAAGCATCGGATGCCGAGCTTCTTTTAAGTTGATTACATAATCTTCATTTAATATAGGAGTCGAACAGCCTGTTTTTCGGCTATACGCTGCCTTTGCAAATAGGACATCATAATGATGCATCGTTTCGATAGCAATTTTGATTATATTCTCATGCTGAAGCACCTTTTCCGTTAATTCATATAAAATCCTTTCCGTTTTCTGCTCTTCAGCCATACGCAAAAGCTCAATTTCTTCTTGAATAGAACCTAATTCAGAAGGCTCAATATATAAGGTTGAGCCTGATGCGGAAGAATCAAGAACAGTTCCTTGCACTTTGGAGCGATACTGTCTTTTTACAGAGATGGCAATCCGAGCATTCCTTTCAACGAGTAACGTATCCTGCAGATATGCTGCATACCTCTTTGATTTTACGAGCTGCTGGGCTTTCTCCTTCAGCTTATCTGTTTGGATCGAAAGCTGTCTTCTTAAATAAGCTAAATCGCTTGAAGCATGCTGATCAACCTGCCCATGACGGATGCAACGGTTAATTTCCTCCTCTAGCTCCCGCACCTCACCAATCGATTCCGCATATAAACTTACATTCGGAGCTGCATAGTGCTTATCCTTCATGAATTGTTTTAGCTTCGAGCAATGCTGCAGGAATGAAAGAACGTACGTAAACTGATCAGCACGAATATAGATTCCTTTTCGTGCCTGTGTTAGATAGTGATCCATTTCATCCAGAGTATGAATAGGGACACTGCTGCTAATTTTGATAATTTCCTCTGCTTCAGCGATCTCTTTTAATGATAACTCCATTCTCCGTTTATCTGGCAATGGACGTAATGCTTGAAGGGTGTTCTTCCCCCGATTCGTTTTCGCAAAATTTGCGATTTCGTTTAGAATTTCTTGATACCCCAATACATCAATGGTTTGCTGATTCATTTTGAATCCCCCTATTATCTTTTATTTAAACCATTTAAACTTCATAAAAAAAACCGCCATGAACAAAATCGCTCATGACGGTAAGAAGAAATGGAAACATGCAATGGCAAACTAAAATTGCGCGCAGCACTATAGATAGGGAGGGAATGCCCTCGTTTTTCCTATTTTTGCACACAAAAAAGCTATGACAAAACATGCCATAGCGGGTTCACCAAATCTTCTATGCTATGATGCGTGTTCTTAACATCCCTCAAAAAAGCGTACACTTAATAAACCAGTAATTTGACTGGTTTTTTGCTTTCTTCAAGGCCGTATGAAAATAACGGTTAGTTAAGAACATTCACACTCATAAAACAAACTCCTTTGAGTTTACATTTTTATACAAATTAAGTATACCTTGAATGTGCTTGGGAGGTCAATATTTGAATGAAGATTCTAATATTTTTAATGTGTATGACCTTGAAATATTAGGATAAAAAGAGGAGTTTACATTTTTGAATGGAATATTTTAATAATTCTAGAAGGTTATATGAAGGATTTGAATGTGTCGAAACTTCAACAATAAAAAAGGGGGAATCCATTTGAAAGCCATCGTTATAACTGAATTTGGTAATCCTGAAGTAATGAAATATGTAGATACTGATATTCCTCGTATTAAGCCAACTCAAGTATTAATAGAAGTAGAAAAAACAAGTGTGAACTATGCGGATGTAAAGGCGAGATATGGAAAAAAGGGGAGCTGGAAATCACCATTTATTCCGGGGCTAGATGCGGCCGGTGTCATTGTTGAAACAGGATCTGAGGTTCAGAATTTGCGGGTTGGACAGCGAGTTATTACTTTTCCATCAAAAGGGTCGTATTCAGAATATGTGGTTTCAGAGGAAATACTTACATATAAAATCCCAGATAACATAGATTTTGACACGGCGGCTGCTTGTCCAATTGTTTCTTTTCTTTCCTATAAAATGCTTCAGGATATAGCAAAAATTGAACAAGGGGAAACAGTACTTATCCATTCGGCGGCTGGCGGGGTTGGAACAACGGCTATTCAAATGGCAAAGCTTTTAGGTGCAAGCAAAGTAATTGGAACAGTTGGAGATGAAAAGAAAGCATCGGTTGCTATTAAGGCAGGTGCAGATCATGTCATTAGTTATGACAAAGAAAACTTTGCAGACCGGGTAAATGAGATTACAGATGGGCAGGGGGTTAATATTGTTTTAGATTCTGTTGCAGGGGTGGTCACTGAAAAAAGTCTACTCTGTTTAGCACCGTATGGCCGGTTGGTTCAATTTGGTAACTCTAGCGGAACTGCAGGCATATTTAATACAAGTGATTTGCATGCAAGTTGCCGATCAGTACTCGGATTCAGTTTAGGCACAACGAGAAGGCTCCGGCCAGAATCGTTGCAGCATACTGCTAAACAAGTTTTACAATACATAAGCGAGGGAAAACTAAAATTTGAAATCAGTCATCGTTTTCCTTTAGATCAAGCAGTACAAGCTCACAAGCTAATTGAAAGCAGGCAAAGCACGGGAAAAATTTTATTGGATGTAAAGTAATTATATTTATCAAATCCAAGATGTATCCATAACATCACAGAAATGTTCCATCTTGCACTAATCCACTTAAACACAAAAAGCAGGAGTATTCTCCCGCTTTTTGTTCACTGAACTTGCTTTTTATCTACGTAGCTCATAAAATCCTTCGCTTTAATAAACTCCGCTTGAAGATCGGAAGGGATCATTTCGATATCGATTGGCCCTTCACTCGGATCAATATTACTTTTTACTAACACTTCCTCATAGGTCATAAGTGCTTCAATATAGGCTGTATACTCCTCAGAGGATAAGATTTCTTTACTTGACTTTAATCCATTTAGTTTATCAAAGAAAGGCTGAACGCCCATTAACGCTTGTTTGATTTGAACTAGTTCTTCTGAAGGAATTTGAGAATAATCTATATTTCCATATGGATCGCCATATTGTAATTTCGAGGACGTTACCACATTTAGCAATTCCTTAAATTCCTTGTATTCTTCTGTGTTTAGTTCACCTTTAGCCTGTGATAACTTCGCACTTAAAAGCATGTATCCATCCATAGTGGCCTTAAAGATATGCTTCTTTAAGTTTTCGAAGGAACCGTAAATGTCATCAGCTAAAAAGGATTGGGAAGCAAAAACTCCGGTCGGGATGAGCAAGGTTGCTGCTAAAATGCCTGCAGCCAAACGTTTTCTCAATTTTCCGTTTGCAGTTTCGATGTTGCTTATGATTTTTGTTTTTAATTCTGGTGGGGGCATAAATGAATTGCCTTTTTCTTGTAGAGACTCTCTTAACTGATTTTCAATAATCATAAACATTCCTCGCATTCTCTAAAAGTTTTTTTCCTTTCTCATTGGCACGCAATTTATTTAATGCTGCATTAATTCGTGACTTCACCGTTCCAAGCGGAATCTCTAAAATTCTTGCAACCTCGTCTTGAGAAAAATCGTTTAAATAACGAAGTATAATCACCTGTTGCAACTTATAAGGCAGCTGAGTAACTAATTCAACAAGCTCCTGATTGGTTAATTTATTAACAACTTCATTTGAAAAATCTAAGACTGCCGGCTGTTTTAATGCTTCTGCCTTTTTAATAATCCTCACATGCATCCATCTTTTTCGTCGATAGGACTGAATTTGTTTCATGACAATCCCCATATACCAAGATTTAAATGGCCTGTTGGTATCATATTTTTTCAAAGATTTGAAGAGCTGTATGTAAATTTCCTGAACCAAATCATCTACATCAGCTTTGTCCTCAATAAGGAAACGAGACGTTTTATATATATCAGGGATTGTTCTTTCATAAAGCTCGTTGTACGCTTGCTTATCATCCGATAGAATCCGTTCGATTAATGGATGATGATAATTAGGGTCTGTCATTCAAATGAACACCTCCTTATTGTTTTCTACTATATATTGGTAAGATATTGAAGTTTCGTTCGATAATTATTAATAAATATTGTTATTTCGTTTAAAAATGATCGGTTGCATTATATAAGGATTATAAAGTAAGGATTGAGATAAAGGAAAAAGTAGGTAGTTTCCAGAATATAAACTCTACATACACAAATGGAGTGAGAGAATGTTTCCAATACTAGAAACAGAAAGATTGTTACTAAGAGAACTTGTTGAAGAAGATACGCAAGGTGTTTTCAATTGTTTTTCCAATCCTGATGTCACACGTTTCTATGGACAAGATACTTTAACAAGCATGGATCAGGCTAAAGAGTTTATCCGAATTTTTGAACAAAATTTCAATGAAAAACGTGGGATTAGATGGGGAATTCAGGTAAAAGACGGGGGAGAAGAAATCATTGGCACAATCGGGTTTAATCTCTGGTCACCTAAACATAAGAGGGCCGAGATTGGCTACGAGATCCATCCCAATCATTGGCGCAAGGGTTATACGGCTGAAGTGGTTTCCAAAATTGTATCATTTGGCTTTAATGAACTTGGATTAACACGAATTGGAGCAGTTGTTTTTATCGAAAATGACGCATCAAATGCACTTCTGACAAAGCTGGGATTTGAAAAAGAGGGCGTATTAAGAAATTATATGTATCAAAATGGAGTTCCCTACGATACGAATGTGTACTCTTTATTAAATGTATAAACAGGCACTCAGATAAGAGGAGATTCAAATGTTAAATGTTATCAATCTTAACTTAGACCCAAACCGAAGAGCTATTATTATTTCAGATATACACGCAAATCTTTTGTTATTTAAAAGGCTGTTAGAAAAGGTTCATTACGATAAAGACGATTACCTCTTTATAAATGGAGACCTTTGTGAAAAAGGAGAAAACAGTTTAGAGATCGTTCGCTATGTAAAGAAGATGACTGAGCAATCATCGAATGTTTTTGTCACGAAAGGGAACTGCGATATTTTACACCGTTATGTATTTATGGGGAATGAAAAAATTCTCAACTATATGAAGGCAAGAAAAAATTCTATCTTAAATGAAATGCTGGAGCAGGGGAAACAGTCTTTAACGCATTTTAATCAAATTCAGCAGCTTGCTCAATATTATGAAACTCATTTTAAAGAAGAACTGAACTGGCTGGAATCTTTGCCTGTGGCTATTGAAACAGAAAACTTCATTTTGATCCATGCTGGTATTGAGGACCGGGCCGATTGGGAAGAAACAGATGAAAACTTCGCTTTATCTGTCGAT
This sequence comes from Bacillus sp. JJ1474, assembly GCF_036965225.1. Classification (NCBI taxonomy): domain Bacteria; kingdom Bacillati; phylum Bacillota; class Bacilli; order Caryophanales; family Bacillaceae; genus Bacillus; species Bacillus sp. JJ1474. Next base: position 11,390 of record NZ_JBALPC010000206.1, read on the forward strand.
TCTTTTTTTGATAGAGGACATCAGGCTAAGAAAACCGTCATAGTCGGACATTGGCCAGTCGTTAATTATCGTTTTCATTCCGAGAGCTCTAACAATCCAATGATTGATTTTGAGAAAAAAATCATTGCCATTGATGGTGGCAATCAGATTAAAAGGGATGGACAATTGAATGCCCTTATTTTCGAGAATAATCAATTTTCGTTTGAGTTTGTTGACGAGCTTCATGAGAAAAGGAAAGTTAAAAAAGACTACTTAGATCAGACAGGTCGTGTCGGAACAGTCACCTATCCCAATTATGAAATGAGTATTATTCACAGAGAACCTTACTTTACACTTTGCAGGAATATTAAACTTGGGGTTGAGCAATGGGTGAAAAATGAGTATTTAGTTGAAAATGATGAGGGTGTGTGCTGTAAAAATGATTTAAGCACTACATTTTTATCGGTCCGATATGGTGAAGTTGTGAAGGTGCTCAATGCTAAAGTATCTGGTTATACACTAGTCAAAAAAAAGAACGGTTTAGTTGGATGGGTGCCAATTGAAGTGGATGGAATGGAATTGCTGACAGGTGACTTCAAGGCAGAATAAAGCAGGAGAGTCATTTCTGCCTGCTTTATTCATACAATTCATTGCTTCATGGCTTTAATGCCCTTTTTTAAATCAATAATGGCTTGTAAGTGCATCCCTTCATGGAAGATGGTTCGAATTAAAACCTGTTCAATTGTTTGCATGCCTAATTCGGTTGGTTTATACTCAACCTCTAAACGATTGCCATATGCCTCTTTTATATCGGCAGGCTGAGATTTAAGCATCCGTTTTACATCTCCCAAAGAAGGAGTTTCCGCACTAAAGTCAGCCGGAGACGTACCGAATCCAAACCACTTATTAAATTCATCGGGTACAACGGTTTTTTCCTTCGTGACCGCTTGAATCCAAAGATATTGATCAAGGAAAATATGTCCAAGATTCCAGCGAATATTATTGTTATAGCCCTTTGGAATGACTTCGGCTTCCTCTATTGTTACATTCTCCACTGCATCCAATATTTCATTTCGATAGCTTTCTAATTGTCGAAATAATACTTCATGACGTTGATTCATTTAATCTAGCCCCCTTTTTAATTTAAAAATTCGATGAGCACATGTTGTTTCCTGCAAATAATTATATTTTTTAGACAACTCTATGTAAAATAAGTGTAAGAATAAATACTATTTCTAATAGGGGAGGAATTTATCATGACATTCCAGCCGAACATTCTTGTTTTTACCCGTGATAAGGCAGAGGCCGAAGCTTATGCTGACTACATTCGTAATTTTGGATTTTCTTCAGTGAAGGCTGCTGCAACCTTTGAGGAAGTGGAAAGGTACTTGCCAGATACGGAGGTCATTTTGGGATGGAAGTTTCCCACTCAAGTCCTAAATCAGCCAATTGCATCAAATGTCCGCTGGTTTCAATCGATGGGGGCAGGGGTCAATGATTTGGTTGCAGACAAGACAATACCGAACAAAATCCAATTAACCCGTATCGTTGATCAATTCGGAACTTATATTTCAGAATATGTTTTTACATACCTTTTGAACATCGTGAAAGACGTCTCCCGTATGAACAAATCACAAGTGGAACGGAAATGGGATCCATTCATTTCGGAATCCTTGGCAAACAAAACCATCGGGGTGGCTGGACTCGGATCGATTGGGGCTGAAATTGTGCGCAAAGCTCGTGCCTTTGATATGAATGTACACGGATTAAGTTTTAGCGGAAAACAAGCTTCATTAGTGGACCGCCACTATACTCCAGAAAGCTGGGGTGAGTTTGTAAAAGACCTTGATTATTTGGTAACAATTCTTCCTTTAACAGAAGCCACACATCATATCATAGATCGTGACCTTCTACTAACGATGAAGCCGAATGCTTGCCTTGTCAACGTTGGCCGAGGAGCACTGATAAAAGAAGAGGATTTAGTTAACGTTATGCAATCAGGTCATCTTCGTGCCGCCATTCTCGATGTATTCGAGAAAGAGCCGTTGCCGAAGGACCATGCCTTCTGGTCAATGCCAAATGTGTACGTTACATCCCATCTATCAGGACCGAGTACCGTTAATGGAGTTTGCAGTTTTTTTGCAGCAAATCTAAAGCGATTTATAAATGAACAGCCTTTACATGGATTAGTAGACCGTGAGCAAGGGTATTAAAGCAAGATAGATGGGCACACTCTAAAATGAATTAAGTTATAAATAATCATTTTCAAGGAGTGTTAACGTGAAAAGGAAAATTCAGCAGGAAACTCCAGTGATTGCAGAAGGCATCGACACGGAAGATGAACTAATGGAAGACGCGACACCAAGTGAAGTAGCAAAAGGCGAGTATACAAAAGTTATCACAGTATCTTTAGATGAAAACGATCCAAGCTAGTGCTAACACCCTTAATCGCGGTGTTTCTTCAAGACCTAATTCAGGCCTATCAATTGATTGAAGAAGAAATACTGAAAGATATATACGACTGGCATGTTTGTATAGTGAGACAAAATCAAAAAAGCCCATTCCTTAAAAAGTTATTAGGGAATCGGCTTTTTTAAGTTGAAAATCTACTTAGCTTCATTTTTGTCATTTTATCTTTTGATGTATTATCCTTTAGCTATTGGACAATTTATAAATAATCACAAACTGGAGGGATATTATNNATGAAGAAATATCAGAAGGTTTAAATCAAATATTTGAAATCATTAATGCTAAAGGTGACACAGAAGAGTTAAATGAAAATGTTCAAACACCTGATAACCAATCAAATGAAAATAAATAATTTTTGAGGATTTTTTATCCTCTATTTTCAACCTTTTTACATCAATACTTTATTTTAACCTCTAGTTTTAGAAGTATCCTACTACGTTCGTAAAAAGAATCCTCCATTTATTTTTAAATCGCCATCCGTTCACTTCATACTCTTATATTCAACTTATTCTGCAGTGGTAGCAGTGTCAGTCACACCCGAAATTGTCGAAAGAATACACTAGTCTCGACATTTAATAATCAAAATTCAACATTTATCAAGGGGCCTGTCACTGCTTTATTGATTTAAGTGACTCTTCCTATAACCATACGTAAAGTAAATGACAAGACCGAGAATTAGCCAAACAGCGAAACCTTTCCATGTAAATGCTGAAAGCTGCAGCATTAAATAAACACAAAAGATCACTGCTAAAGCTGGAATAACAGGTACCCAGGGTGTTTTAAATCCACGTTTGAGATCTGGTCGCGTTTTACGAAGTACAGCAACACCAAGAGAAACAGCTGTGAAAGCAAATAATGTACCTATACTTGTCAGTTCAGCTAATTTATCAAGGGGAACTAGGCCGGCAAGAGTGGCAACCAATATTCCTGTTACCCAAGTGCTTTTTAAAGGAACTTTTGTTTTTGGATGAACAGCAGACAAAGCTTTTGGCAGAAGTCCATCTCTGCTAATTGAATAGAACAGACGTGATTGTCCAAACATCATGACGATTAAGACTGTCGTAATTCCAACAATGGCTCCAAGAGAAATAAAACCTGCTGCCCAATCTTGATTAATATATTGCAATCCAAAAGCTACTGGATCTTTCACATTTAGCAAATCAAACGGTACCATCCCAGTAAGAACTAAAGAGACGGCGATATACAAAATTGTACAAACTGCTAATGATGAAATAATCCCGATTGGAAGATTACGCTGAGGATTTTTTACTTCTTCGGCAGCAGTAGATACCGCGTCAAAGCCAAAGTAGGCGAACACGACAACTGCCGCTCCAGTAACGACTCCAGAAAATCCAAACGGCATAAACGGAGTCCAGTTATCCGGTTCAACGTACCAAGCCCCAATAATAATGAATAGAAGTACGACAGCCACCTTAACAACAACCATTGTGGCATTAAATTTAGCAGATTCTTTTACTCCTCTAGAAAGTAATAAAGTAACTAAAAGGACGATAATAACAGCTGGTAAATCGATGATTGTACCTTTTGAGGGATCAAAGGCGTAAGTTAAGGCTGTTGGTAAATGAATTCCAAACCCTGCTAATAACCCTTGGAAATACCCTGACCATCCACTTGCCACCGCGGAGGAGGCGAGTCCATATTCGAGAACTAAATCCCAACCTAAAATCCAAGCAAGTAATTCACCAAAAGCGACATAACTATATGTGTAAGCACTCCCGGATGCTGGAATCATCGAGGCAAATTCCGAATAGCATAATGCTGCAAATACACACGCTAAACCCGCAATAATAAAAGATAGGATTAAGGCAGGGCCAGCATATTTGGCTGCGGCAACTCCTGTCAAAACGAATACTCCTGTTCCAATTATAGCCCCAACCCCAAGCATGGTTAGATCTAGAGCCCCAAGTACCCTTTTGAGTGAATTGTTAGAAAGTTCATTGCCTATCGATTTTTTACGAAATAAATCCATGTTTTTCTCCTGTTATTCATGTCGATTTTTGTCGAAATGACAAAATAATATTTAGGTGCTAATTTATTACTTGTAAAGATTGAAAATTTTAGAACGCGTAAAACAATCCTAATAAGGCCTAAAATTAAATTACTTTAATCTTTTTTCGCATAGGCATTTTAAGGATCCGGTTTAGAAACAGGATAAATGGGAAGATTCATTCCTCTAGGGATAGTATCTGCAGATATTCTTTATTTAAATCCTAATTTCTCACTTATGAAACTGAGAGATTGGGATTTTTTTTGCTGACTGATATACAATCCCAAGTATTAATTCGTTATGAACAAATGGGTGGACATTCCATAAATTCATAATTTTACTATTATTGGGACTAGTTGTACTAAAGGGAGATTACCCGTCATATACTTCGAATGAATATGATTAGGAGGGGATAAGTTTGGAGTTTCATCAACTGTATGATCCAATGGGGAATGCCTTTCTTTCTACACTATTAGCTGCAATCCCAATATTGACTTTGTTGTATTTGCTCGCATTGCATCCTCATAAGGATAAGCTGGGGAGAAGGCATTATGGAATTGCTGCACCAAAAGCAGCTCTCATTGCTGGGATCGTCACTGTTATAATGGCAATATGGTTAGTAGACATGCCTGTGTCTTCAACATTAGCAGCTTTTGGATATGGATCCTTCTTTGGCATGATGCCGATCGGCTGGATTATAGTTGCCGCAATGTTTTTGTATACGATTACATTGGTGACTGGTCAATTTGATATTGTAAAATTTTCTGTTTTAAATTTATCATCAGACAGACGCATTCAAACACTTCTCATCGCTTTTTCCTTCGGGGCTTTTATCGAAGGGGCGGCTGGTTTTGGTACTCCAGTAGCCATAGCTGGTGCGCTGATGGTAGGTCTTGGGTTTCGTCCTATAGTAGCAGCAATTCTTTGTTTAATCGCTAACACGGCCCCTGTTGCTTTCGGAGCTGTAGGGTCGCCGATTATTACCTTAGCAGCTGTGACTGGACTTCCTGAAATGGCCTTGTCTGCAATGGCTGGGCGCCAACTGCCTTTCTTCTCCGTTATTGTGCCATTCTGGCTGATTGCTACAATGGTTTTCATGCACAAAGGAAAGTGGAAGCAGGTAATGGAAATCTGGCCAGCAATCCTTGTTACGGGTGTTACTTTTGCAATTACCCAGTTTGCTGTTTCTAACTACGTTGGGCCGATGCTAGTTGATATTATTGGTGGTCTTGTCGCTATTTTTGCATTAATTCTACTTCTTAAAGTATGGCAGCCAAAAAATAAATTTTATTTGCCTGGTGAAGAGGAAGAAATGAAATCCCTAGAAAATCAGGAAACAAAGTATAGTTCAGGACAAGTGGCAAAGGCATGGGCTCCTTGGGCATTCCTTACACTTTTCGTATTCATGTGGGGACTGCCACAATGGAAGAGCTTCCTGAATTCTTTGAACTTCTTTGGTCTTAAGTCATTTTATAGTATTCCGGTGCCTTTTTTGGATCAGCTCGTATTCCGAAGTCCGCCACTTGCAAAGGAATCTATACCAGAAGCGGCTCTTTATAACTTAAACTGGCTATCTGCAGCAGGAACAGGCGTGTTTTTTGCCGCATTGCTAAGCGGTTTGTTCCTCCGAATGAGCAAAGAACAATGGAAACAGTCTGTTGTAAGAACAGCACAAAGAATGAAAACCCCATTAATAACGATAGCGTTAGTACTAGGCTTAGGTTTTACAACGCGATATTCCGGCTTAGACGCCATCCTAGGATTAGCTTTTACTAAAACTGGTGTGTTATATCCGTTCTTTGCTGCCATGCTCGGTTGGCTTGGGGTATTTCTGACTGGCAGTGACACCTCTTCGAATGCATTATTTGGGAGTATGCAACGAATTACTGCTGACCAGCTAGGACTAGATCCGGTGCTAATCGCAGCGTCCAACTCAACCGGTGGGGTCATGGGGAAAATGATTGACGCTCAAAGCATAGTTGTAGCAACAGCAGCTTGTTATGAGAATCGAGTCGAAGGCGCAAATGCTGTAGGACCGATATTTCGGGCAGTCTTTTTCCACAGTTTAGCTTTAGCCGCATTAATGGGAATTTTAGTCATGCTGCAAGCATATGTATTCCCATGGATGATACCGGCGTATACTTTATAATTAACATAATGCTTTATTGTTGAAAAAATGGACGTTTTTAAAAGACGTCCATTTTATTTTTTTGCCGAAACCTTTAACTGTACGGTACGTCTATTCACATATAGGAGATGGATACGAATGAAAAAATACATTGTACTATTATTATTCTCATTTATCTTATTTGGCTGTACTCAAAAGAGTGATGTGAAAGGCGAAGCTGATATGAAAGGGAGCATTCTTGAAATCGATAAAGATGATAGGCGAATTTTAGTTGAAGATAATGAGAAGGGGTTAGTATGGGTTACATTGAATGAAACCGATAATATGAAAGAATTGCAAGTTTATCAAGAGGTCGCAATCTGGATTGAGGGTGCCATTGCTGAATCCTATCCGGGTCAAGCAAAAGCATTACATGTTGAGATCATTCAGCCAAAGGAAGTTGAATAAACCACCTGAGAGGTAATTATGAAAAAAGTTATTTTGCTTAGTGTTTTCATTTCTCAAGTCATATTTTTTATTCTTATGCCAGTATGGCTTGAACTAACAAACCATTTGCATCCGCTAGTAGTTGGGATAGTTTGGTTTGTTATTTTTTTCTTAACTTTATTTATTGTTTGCTTGTTACTTAATGAAAGAGTCTATGTATCACAAAGTGTCCTCCGTGGTCTTATATTTTTCTATACTATCGGACTGTTAATTCTACTATTTTTCCGGCCAAATGGGACAAATTACGGTGCGGTCAATATGATGCCTTTTATGACCATTCGCCTTTATTTATTTGGGAATGCTGATTTTCTAATTGCCTTTTATAATTTGGGCGCGAATATCGGGTTATTTATTCCATTTGGCGTGTATTACGGGTTTATAAATAAGTCTGCTTCGACAAAACAACTTTTATTTTTAACTATTTTTCCGATTTGTATAATAGAAGGGCTTCAATTTTTAACAAAAAGAGGAAGCTTAGATATTGACGACCTTCTATTAAATACAGTGGGTGTTTGTCTTGGCTATTACCTTCTCCCACTTTTTCGTAAAGTCCTGTTAATTAAATAAATGATCACACATGGTTGTTCCAATTAATGATTTTGTCATTGGCGGGGCAACCATTTTTATATTGTGCATTTTGATTTCTTGAACATACAAGATTGATAAAAGAAAATTTAATACTTTCAAAAAATTTAGTTGTCATTTCGGAAAAAGTGTAATAGAATAACTTAAAATCATTAAACATAGTATTTATATAGGAATTAAATGAATTGGCGATTTTTGTCTTCTTAAAGGGGGATAGAGGGCTTGGTTGAATCGGCTTTTATTCGGGTAGACAATGTGAGCAAAGCGTTTAGGAATAAGGAGCAAACTGTACGTGTATTAAATGATGTGACCTTTGGGATTAAAAGGGGAGAGATGATCTCCATATTGGGAGAAAGCGGATGTGGGAAGAGCACGCTGCTTAATATTATTGGGGGATTCGAAAAGCCTGATGAAGGAAAGGTTATCATCGATGGAAATAAAGTGATCCAGCCAAATAGAAAATGTATTATGCTTTTTCAAAATTATGGTCTTTTACCATGGAGATCTGTTTTGAAAAATGTAGAGCTTGGGTTAGAAGGCGAGAAAATGGGGGTTAAGGAGCGGAAAGAGAGGGCCTACACATATTTGAACTTGGTCGGTCTAGGGGATAAAGTTGATCTATTTCCGCATGAGCTTTCAGGGGGAATGCAGCAAAGGGTTGCGATAGCACGAGCTCTTGCCAACCAGCCAGAATTGATTTTAATGGATGAGCCGTTTGCTGCCTTAGATACATTTAATCGCTATTATCTGCAGGATGAGCTTCTTCGAATTCAAGAGCAGGAGAAGACGACCATTATTCTTGTCACGCATGATATTGATGAAGCGATCTATTTATCAGACAGGGTGATTATGATGAAAGCAAATCCAGGTGAAATAGATAAGGAGTTAACGATTACTCTTTCAAAGCCTAGAGATCGAAGTCATGAGGACTTCCAGCGATATCGAAAGGCAATATTTGAACAATTCCACTTTAACCGGCCTGCACCTTCAATTGAGTTTAATATTTAAATATTTTTTAGATAAGTTTTGTTAATAAATATAGTTTGCGATAGAAACCGCCCAATGCATGCATTAGGCAAGTAATCAAAATATAGCTGTAGATAAAGAGGAGGGATACGATGAAAAGTTATAAAAAGCTTTTATCCTTATTGATCATTTCAATGCTCGTGGTGAGCTTGGCTGCTTGTGGGTCTAACCCATCATCAGCAGGGAAATCCGCGAATGAAGAAAAGCGAGTAGTGAAAATTGGCTATTTGCCGATTACTCATGCGGTTCCTTTGTATTTAGAAAATGAACAGGATTCGTTTAAAAACTTTAAATTGGAGCTTGTTAAGTTTGGTTCATGGCCGGAGTTAATGGATGCCCTTAATACAGGCCGTATAGATGGTGCTTCTGTTCTTGTGACTCTTGCTTTGAAGGCGAAGGAGCAAGGGATTGATTTGAAAGCTGTGGCGCTTGGTCATAGAGATGGAAATGTTTTGGTTTCAGCCAATGATATTAACAGTGTTGAGGATTTGAAGGGAAAAAACTTTGCAATCCCTCATAAGTTTTCTACTCATAATATTTTGCTCTATCAAATGCTTAAACAGGCAGGGGTGAAATATGAGGATGTGAAGGCTATTGAACTGCCACCTGCTGAAATGCCGGCAGCCCTTTCTGAAGGGAGAATTTCAGGATATGTAGTCGCTGAACCGTTTGGAGCAGTCTCGGTAGCTATTAAGAAAGGAAAGGTTCTTTATCAGGATACTGATATTTGGAACGATTCAATTGATTGCGCACTCGTTTTAAGAAATGACTTTATCCAAAAGGAAAATGAAGTGGCTCAGGAATTTGTTAATGAGTATGTGAAAGCAGGTGAATTAGCCGAGAAAAAAGATGACCATACGCTGACAGCTTCTTCTAAATATATGAAGGTTGATAAAGAGGTAATGGATCTTTCGTTTCAATGGATTTCTTACGATGATTTAAGAGTAAATAAAAGCAGCTACGATGAATTAACAAAAATTTTAGTAGAAATGGGTTTATCAGAAAATCCGCCTTCTTATGAGGAGTTTGTCGATAATTCATTATTTGATAAGGCGAAGTGATGAAATGGGAAGTGTAAAAAAACTCTCAAATGTCATAGTTGGTTTTGTACTTCTGATCGGTGCCTGGCAAATAACGATTGCTATCGGGAATTATGATGAAGCCCTACTGCCGCCACCTCTTAAAGTGTGGGAGGGAATTGTCTCGCTCATAAAGGACGGTTCATTCTTTGTCCATCTGCAAGTAAGTTTGATGAGATTTTTAATTGGTTATTTATCGGCAGTTATTATTGCTGTCATTTTGGGGCTAATCTTTGGAAGGGTTCTGGCACTATGGAATATCCTGGATCCGGTTGTACAGGTTTTAAGGCCTGTTTCACCAATAGCGTGGTCACCTTTTATCGTATTGTGGTTCGGGATAGGTGATATTCCAGCAATCGTGATTATTTTCATTGCTGCATTCTTCCCTGTCTTGCTATCAACTGTTTCGGCGGTAAGGAAAGTGGATCCAACCTATCTGAAAATTGCTCAGAATTTTGAAATAAGGAAATCACATTTACTTGTTAAAATTATTCTTCCCGCCGCATTTCCTTTCATAGCAAATGGCTTGCATATTGCCTTAGGAACTGCCTGGATATTCCTTGTTGCTGGTGAAATGGTGGGAGCTCAGTCAGGATTAGGCTACTTAATAGTGGATGCAAGAAATTCAATGAACTTAGATTTAGTGCTGGCCGGTATTATTTTTATTGGGGTTTGCGGACTTTTGCTTGATAAGGCAATTGGCTTATTTGAGAAATGGGTAGATAAGCAATGGGGAAGGGCGAACCAATAGCATAGTAAGAAAGTTAGCAGGTAAGTTTATCTAACTTAATAATATTAAGTGATTTACAGCTCATTATAAATTTTTTAACTATATCCTTGAGGAGGAAAAAACATGGCTCTATATCTTGTTGAATCTATTTTGAATGAGGCAGTAAAAACAAAGGAAGCTTTTGAGGCTAAAGTTTCTGAGGTACAGGAAACAGTTAGTGGAAAAAATACGAGTTTAATTGAAGTTCAAGTTTCAAAAGAGTTCTCAAGATCTTTCTTCATATTTGAAGGTGAAGACCGAAATGCGATTACTGATAGTTTAAGAGAACTAGGAATATCAGTTTCTCTTATTAAGCCAGTGCGTCTAGTTGGTCAGGAATTGGCGAAGGTTAAGGAGCAGAAGGAAAAAGTAAATTATTTAGTCGAGTGGAATCTCCCGGAAAATTTGACTATGGAACAATATCTAGATAGGAAGACGACAAATTCCGTTCATTATGCAGAGGTTCCAGAGGTTTCTTTTTCCAGAACTTATGTATGTGAAGATATGACGAAATGCCTGTGCTTTTATGATGCACCGGATGAAGGAACAGTAAAAAAAGCGCGTGAAGCGGTTAAAGCTCCAATTGACACAATAACTGAGCTTTCATAAAAATGAAAGGAAAACCTCCTTTATGGAGGTTTTCTTAATAAGAAGATTAAATTGTATTAAAGGTGAAGTTCCTGCCTTGATTTTTCTAAAGAAAGGGGAAGGCTGCTTATATGAATTTTGAAAGTTTGCTGCAAACACAACTGAAACCGCTAGTCAGAAAGATAGATTCAGAAGCCTACTACCCAGAAGATTTCCTAAAGGCTATTGGCAAAGAGGGACTCCTTAGTTCGAAGGATTTGCCGAAGGGAGAAAGACTATCACGAGAAGTGTATTTGGTGAAAGAAACGGCTAAGGTATGTATGACGACAGCTTTTAATTTATGGTGTCATTTAGCTTCTTTAACTTATATCCGAAACACTGATAATCCATTTCTAAAACATGAAATTCTTCCTTGTCTTGAAAACGGGGAATTATTAGGTGGCACTGGCTTATCAAATCCGATGAAATATTATGCAGGTCTTGAGTCTTTACATTTGAAGGCAAAAAAGTCGCAAGATGGTTATATCGTTTCTGGGAATTTACCTGCTGTTTCTAACTTAGGAAAAGACCATTGGTTTGGAATTATTGCTGAGGTAGATGAACACCAACGAATCATGGCTTTCGTCCCGTGCTCGGCAGAAGGATTAACTTTAAAGGAAAAAATAGAGTATTTGGGGGTAAACGGAAGTGCCACTTATTCCTGTGCGTTTAATGATGTAAGGATACGAGAAGAGTGGATAATTGCTGAACAAGCAGATAAATTTATCCTTAATATTCGATCGGCTTTTGTTCTATATCAAATTCCTCTGGGATTAGGAGTGACAGAGGCATCGATTAAATCTATTCAAAAGGTTTGCAACAAGCAGGGTGGGTGCAATCAGTATTTAGATATTCAAACAGATGAACTGCAAATGAATTTAAATGTAATCACTGAAAAAACATTCCGAATTGCTGAAAGTCATAACCTTTCTGAGAAATGGAATGAGTTATTGCAGCTTAGGCTTGATACTGTAAATCTAACATTAAAATCCGTACACGCATGCATGCTTCATCAAGGTGGAGCGGGGTACTTGAAAAATAGTGATCCAGCAAGAAGGCTAAGAGAATCCTATTTCCTTGTTAATTTAACCCCAACAGTTAAGCATCTACAAAAGATGATTCAGAAGAACATCACTTACCCCCTTTAAATTTATTTAATAGAGGAAAATTTCAGTTATAAAACCGAGTAATCATATTCGAATTATAGAGCTCGATATTGTGTGCTAAATTACCTACTATAGAAAAGAAAATGGGTTATGAGAAAAATATTGGTAATACGGTCAAAAAAACCCCCTGATGTTTCGAATTACTCTTGAGTAATTCGAATTTATTATAGAGAGAGATATGGGGGAAAAGAAACATTGAACACAATTTCAATTAAACGAAAGCAGAGAATTGCCGAAGTACGCAAGCAAAGAATAAAAGCTCGTAATAAAAAAGTGATCATAACTACAGCTGCTGGAGCTATTACAGCTATTATCTTATTAAACGGCAAAGCAGAAGCATATAGCTCAACTTATACAGTTAAAC